>DASUAC010000448.1:0-8521 GCA_035763985.1 Jatrophihabitans sp.
AGGAATGTGTCGGGCATGACGTACTGCGGGTCCGGTCCGGTGAATGCTTCAGTAGCCGTGCAGGACACCCCGTTGCCCATGACCGGGCTGCTCATGCACGGGTTGCTGACCGAGACGGTGGCGCCCGAGGCGAAGGCCGTGCCGGTCGTCTCTCGGGTGGCGACCTGCAGGCCGTGCACGATCGTCAGCGTGCGCAGATCGGTCTGCCAGTACTCCCAGATCTCCAGCGCCTGGGTACCGAGAACATCTCCGTTCTGTTGGTCGCGGGTGGTCCAGTACTCCATGACGTGCCGGCAGGTCAGCGTCCGCGAGGGGGTGGCGTATTCAGTGGTGCAGCCCTGCGGGAACGGCACGTCGCCGCCGGCCACCACGCTCCTGGTGGAGGTCCCGGCGAGCGGTTGGCTGCTGACCGGGGGCGCCGGCGCCGGGGTTTGGGCATCGAGCTGCACCACCGTGACGCAGGTGATGGCGCGGGTACGGCGGTGGCCGGCGGACGGGCAGCTGGTCCGATGCTGCGCATGACCGGTCGGCGGCGGGTTGGCCGGCGGTGTCGGCGCCGCCGCCTTGGCAGGCTTCGCCGGGGGGACGGTGCGCTGCGGCGGCTCGGCAGCGGCCGGCCGCTGGACCGCCGATCGGCCGGAACTCGTCATGGCGAGCTGGCCGCCGGCCCGCTGTACGGAAACCGCGGGCGGTCGCGGCGACTCCGGCTTCGGCTTCGGCTTCGTCGCTGCGGTCGCCGGCGTGGTCGCCAGTCCGGTGAGGCCGAGCGTCAGCATCGCGGCGAGCAGCACCGATCGAGTCGCGGCTTTGGGCATTTCGTCACTCCTTGACGATTCACAGACGCTTCCGTGCATCTGGGGGTCTTCAACCTAAAGTAAGCAGATTGTTAAATCAAGGCATTTACGTACCATCTCCACCGACGTTAGGCTGCCTCGATGCCCATCCCTCAGTGGCTACGGCTCAGCACCGCCGCGCTCGGTGCCGTGGCCACGCTGCTGGCGGCCACCGGCTGCGGAAGCGGGACCGCGATGACTGCCTCCTCCCCCGGCACTGGCTCGAGCCACCGCGCCGTCACCGCCGCCGTCCAAGGCGGCGAGTACGCCTGGACGCCGCCGAAGGTGAAGCCGGCCGGCACGCCCACCGGCCGTCCGACTGTCGAGCCGGGCCCGGGCCGGGATCCGGTCACCGGCTCCACCATGTTCACGATCAAGTTCGGCACCGGCGCCGCGGTGACCGACCCGAGCACGGCGCGGGTCCGCTATATCCAGCAGAGCTGGGACGGCAAGCACATCGCCCATGACGGCTGGCAGTCGTCCGGTCAGGCCGAACCGGTGACGCTCGGCGGAGTCGGTACCCGGATCTACCTGGCGCTGCTCAAGGCCCGAGTCGGTGACCTGATCGAGGTGGTCGCGCCGGTCCGGTCGACGGCTGCCGTCGCCGGGCAATCGGCGGTCATAGTGATCGCGGTCGAGGCGACCTAGGCCCGGCCACCTCGCGATACCAGCCGCGACGGACTTACCGAGCCTGGAGCACGTGCACCCCGGATGTCAGCGTCACCGGTTCGACGTCCGAGGTGACGTAGAACGCGAGATCGCCGGCGGCGGGGAAGACGGCCTTCTCCCAGAGTCCGTTGCTGCCCACGGTGACCCTGCGCAGGATGCTGTAGTCGTTGGCTGCGCCGCCGGGACGATGGAAATGCATGGTGATCGTGGTGGCCGGTATGCAGGAGCCGGTGATGTAGTAGAGCGTGTAGGCCTTGACCGGATTGAACGTCGGGCCGTTCACCACGGGACGGATCATGGTGAGCACCGAGGCGGAGGCGGCGCTGCCGATCGCGGCGTAGTAGCGCATGGCGTCGACCGCGACGTAGCTGGTGCTGAACCGGCCGTCCGCACCGACGACCAGGCTGCGCCGCTGGGTGTAGCCGACCTGGCCGCGGCGGTGGAAGAAGATCCCCACGGTCGAGCCCGGCGGTGCGGTGCCGGAGATCGGGACGACCGTGAGCAGCCGGACCGCCTGCAGGACCGGACCGTTCAGCCGCGGCGCGACGGGTTGCGGCGCGTTGATCGTCGCGCTGTCGAGGGTGCTGTTGGTGGCGGCGTCGAGCTCGCGGATGGTCAGCGCTGCCGGCGAAACGCTGACCCGGGTGTATTCGTAGTGGGTCGCGTCCCGGGCCGCGCTCCAGGCCGGCTGGGCGAGGGTGAAGGCATTGTGGCCGTTGCCGCCGCCGCCGGTGACGACGTAGGTGACGCCGCCGGCCGTCGGAGTGCCGCCGATGAGCGGGAAGGACCGTTCGTAGTTGTGGCTGTTGCCGGAAAGCACCAGCGCAACATGGTATTTCTCGAACAGCGGGACCAGGCTGGCCCGGACGAACGTCGAGCCGGACGTGGCGGTGGCGGAGCTGTACGCCGGTCGCTGCACCGCGACGATCCGGAAGGTGGCGCCTTGGTGGGCGGCCAGGTCGGCCTGCGCGAAGGCGTACTGCGGGCTGGCCGGGTCGAAGGCCACTTCGCTGTCCAGCACGAGGAAGTGCGCGTTGCCCCAGTCGTAGCTGTACCAACTGTGGTTGCTGCCGGGCATCGGGAAGGTGCTCCAGAACTTGCCGTTGCTGTAGTACTCCTGATTTCCGTTGGCCGGGAATAAGGATTGGCTACGCACCGCGGCGGCGAACTGCTTGAAGAACCGCGCGTCGTAGTCGGAGTAGACCGTGCTGAAGTCCGGCTCCGGGTTGCCCGCCGAGGCGTAGATGTTGTCACCGGCGGTCTGGATGAAGGACGTCCCGCCGGCTGCGATGTTGGCGGCGTTCTGCAGCTCGCCGAGGCTGGCGCCGCCGAAGTCACCGATCGCCGCGAAGGCGAATGCGGTGCCGGCCGGCGCAGCGGTCCGGAAGCCCGCCAGGACGGAGACCAGGGTGCCGTCACCGACGGTGTACCGGTAGGCCGCACCCGGCGTCAGGCCGGTCAGCGTGACCGCGTGATGTTGGGTGGTGGCCGAGTCGGCCTGGCTGTGCTCGGCCACCGATGCGATGCCGTAGTGGACGACGCCGGTGGTCGGGATGTTCGTCCACCAGGAGAGCACCGCGGACGTGCCGGACACGTCGGACAGGTACGGGCCGCGGGCGATCTGCTCGGTGCCGGTGGCCAGGGCGGTCGCGGTGGCCGGCGGCTTGACGGCCGTCGGCGCCGAAACCTGGCCGCCGGAGTCGATTGCCTCGATGGCGTAACTGTGTTGCGAGCCGGCGCTGACGGTGTTGTCCGAGTAGTGCAGGCCGCCGGGCAGGTCCAGCCTGCCGCCGGGCAGCGGTGCGCCGTCCCGAAGCACCTGGTAGCCGGAGATGTCCGGGCTGGGCGAGCCGGCCCACACGACGTCGATCCGGGTGTCGGAGAACGGATGCGCGGCAACGCTGTTGTCCGCCGGCGGCAGCGGTGCCGGGCTGGCCGGGAAGGCCGAGGTGGTCATCGTGGTGGTCTGCGGGGCGGACGTCTGGCCCGCGGTGTCGATCGCGATCACCCCGAAGACATATTGGGTTCCGGCGTAGAGGGCCTGCGCGGTGTAGTGCGTGACACCGCCGTCGGTGACGGCGATGGCCGGCGCGGGACCGGAGGCTCCGGCCACCTGCCGGGTGATCTGGTAGCCCTCGACCCCGAGGGTGTCGTGCGACGGCCCCCAGGTCATGGTGACGGAATTGTGGGTGATGCTGCTGGTGACGATCGCTCCCGGTTGGGTGGGCGGTCCGGGCGGGGTCAACGCGTGCCCGGCAATGGGGTAAAAGGCCAGCGTGAGCACCAGCGAGGTGGCGGCGGCGAGCCAGCCGGTCTTCGCTCGGCGGGGACGGAGATCTGCTCGAGGAGTCATGGCGCCTCTTTCGACTGCCGCCCGGTCGCCCGGCCGAGGTGGCCGCCTGCGGGGTGTTCCGTCGGCGCGCGCGCAGCCGTACCGGATCTGACCTCCGCGACGCCGGCATAACCCGGCCGTACTCCGGACGGTGATGGACAGATCGGGATGAGAGGCCGGTGGCGGTCAGCAGGTGGAACTCCCCCGCCACCGCGCACGTGACCGGAACGCGGCGCCGTGTCCGCGAACCCAAGCAGTGCCGTCGATCGCATGCTCGCCCCCCGAGCGGTGTACCGACGTTAATCCCCGGTGTGAACGAACGCAATGCCTACGCCGGAATCCGCCGCGGACGTCCCAGATCCGGACGATGCAAGCGCCTGGGACGGCCTTCCGCGGCGACCCGGAGCCGTCCCGGCGGAGTTGGCGTGGGGGCGTCCAGCGGTGGTTTTCGGAGTCTGCTGCGCGTATCCGGCACAGTGGTTGCGTAGCCTAAAGTGGTGGATATCTCTGAGGCGGCTGATCGGCTGGCGAACCTGCTGGCCGTTTCCGACGTGGAACTGGCCCGCCTGGACCTCGACGATCTGCTCGTCAAGTTGCTGGATCGGGTCCGCTCCGCGCTGGTCACCGACACGGCTGCCGTCCTGCTCCGTGACCCGGGCACGGATTACGTGGTCGCGCGGGCGGCCTGCGGGCTGGAGGAGGAGGTCCGCCAGGGCGTGCGCATCGCGCTGGGCCACGGGTTCGCCGGATCGATCGCGGCCCGCAAGGAGCCGGTCCGGCTGACCCGGGTGGATGCCACGACCGTCACCAACCCGATCCTGTGGGAGACCGGCATCCAGGTGATGCTCGGCGTGCCCCTGCTCAGCGGCACCGACGTCATCGGGGTGCTGCACGTCGGCCGGCTGTCAGCCGAACCGTTCACCGACGATGACGTGGAAGTGCTCCAGATGGCCGGCGAACGGATCGCCTCGGCCATCGTCGCGAGCCGGCTGGCGATCAGCGCGGCGGCAGCCAATCTGCTGGAGCGAAGCCTGCAACCGGCCCGGCTGCCCATGCTCCCCGGGCTGCAGTTCGCGGCCCGCTACGTGCCCGCCGAGGGCCGGGCCGTCGGCGGCGACTGGTACGACGCGTTCGCGCTGCCGTCCGGCAACCTGTGGCTCGTCACCGGGGACGTGGCTGGGCACGGCATCGACGCCGCCGTGGTGATGGGCCGGGTGAGGAGTGCCCTGCGCGCCTACGCGCTGCTCGACGAGTCGCCGGAGCGGGTGCTGGAACTGACCGACCGCAAGGTCAAGCACTTCGAGATCGGCACGATGGTGACGCTGGCCTGCGCGGTCGCGCAGCCCCCCTACGACCGGGTGCGGATCTGCACAGCCGGGCACGCGCCGCCGGTGCTCGTCGCACCCGGTGAGCCGGGACGCCTGATCGAGCTTCCCGTCGGCCCCCCGTTGGGCGTGGTCGCCGGGGCGACCCGCACCGCGGCCGACCTGGACTGGCCGGCCGGCGCGGTGCTGCTGTTCTACACCGACGGGCTGGTCGAGCGGCGCGACGCCGACCTCGGCGTCCGCCTGGACCAGCTCGCCCGGCTCACCCCGGCAGAGCACCCCGAGATCGTGTGCGCCAGGGTGATGCACGAAATGATCCGCAACGACGTGGTGCACGACGATGTCGCGGTGCTGGCAGCACGCCGGCTGCCCTAGCCGCCGGGGCCGCTCCGAGCTCACCCGGCGGCGCTGACGAGACGGCCAGGACGTCAGCGCAACGAGAAAGTGATCTTCTCCGCCCGCGCCGTGTTACGGTGCTAGCCCCCGGCGAACGCAACCGTGGGCCCGGTCCGATGCCGGCCGGCGGTCAGTGCGAGGTGACGATGTGGCGTACCTGCGGATAATCGGCAAGCAGGAAGCGGACGGTGACCTCCTCGAGGCGTACGCGGCGATGGCGGCCCGTCCGATGCCGTCGGCATATCTGCCCGATCACGGCGACGCGCCCGGCATCATCCGGGCGCACTCCCTGGACCCCGAGTTGCTGCGACGTACCTTCGCCGTCTCCGGCGCACTGAGCAACGACGCACTTCCCTGGCGTTCTCGAGAGTTGCTCAATTCGGTGACCTCCCGCGAGAACGAGTGCTTCTATTGAACGACCGCTCACGCAGAGTTTCTGCGGGTAGCCAGCGGCGACGACACCGTCAGCCGCTCCATCGTGCTGGGGCAGCCGGTCGATGAGCTGTCACCCCAGGACGCTTGCCTGGTGGAGTTTGCCCAATCTTTGACGGCCCGTCCGTGGACGATCCGGCCGGCCGACCTCCGTCGGCTGTCCGCGGCAGGGCTGTCCCGGGAGTCGATCGTGCTCGCCATCGGGCTGGTGGCGATGTTCAACTACTTCACCCGAGTGGCGGACGGCACCGGAATCGAGGCGGATTACGGAACCGAACTGCCCGGGTTCGTCTATCGCGGCGTCACCGAGTCAGCCCGGCGACCCGAGCCGGCGGAGTGGCCGGCCGTCGATGACTCGGTCGAGCTGCTGGCTCTGCTGACCGGCGTTGACGCGACGTGGCGCCGCTGGCGCGACTACGTGCTGGACAGCCCGGCTCCGTTGCCGAGGACGACGCGGCGCGAGCTTCGCCTGATAGCGGCTCGAAACGCCTGCGATGGCGCCATAGCATTGCCGGACGCCGACGCAGAAACCCCTGCTAGGAACCTGCCGGCGGCGTTATCCGAGTTCGCGGAGAAGCTGAGCCGCACCCCATGGCTGATGGCTGCATCTGATGTCGAGGCGCTGCGTTCGACGGGCATGGACGACCTTTCCATCCTGCACGTGATCTCCGTCGTCGCCTACCAATCGGCCGAGTCGCGGTTGCGCATCGGGCTTTCCGCCCTTGCCAGATCCGGCGACTGAAGCCATCTGCAACGGGATTGATGGATATCGCCGCGCCCGGCGATTCTGTATTTTCAATACTCGCATGGCGAAGACACCGTCTGGCGAGACCATCGGCGGCAAGCCCGTTACTGAGGAGCAGATTCGCAAGTGGGCGGATGACGCCGAGAAGGGTTACGACGTCGAGGAGCTGCGGCGTCGCGGTCGACCGCGTCTGGGGGACGGAGCCAGCATCGTGATTCCCGTCCGGATGGATGACGATCTGCTCGAAGCCTTGAACGAGAAGGCCAAGCATGACGGAATCAGCCGGTCGGAGGCCATCCGCGAAGCGGTTCGTGCCTGGACCCACGTCGCCTAGTGCTGGTCCACGGGTCCGCATCCAAGCACGCATCGCCCCCGAAGACTCGATCTACGCTGCGGAGAACTACTCTTCTCCGCAGCAGAGTCCGATGAAAGCCCCGTGCCCGAGTTTCGCCTCGGCTTCGACACACGTGGTCGCCTGCTGGAACTCACCATGCTGATCTTCGATAGCGGCAACGAAAATGATCATCCACTCAATGAAAGCTCGACCGCAGTACTGCTCGTTGCTCCCGGACGCCTGACCCAGTCGGTCGTCGTCAGTCGGCAGCCTTGTCCGGCTGATCGATGGCACTGAGCGAGCCGCCGTCCGATCGGGCGTGAACTACTCGCAGCAGACCAGTCATGACCGACCGGTCGGCGGTGAGCGACGGTGTTTCGAGCCGGCGGGCCTGCCGGGCAGGGCTGACCGCCCGGCAGGCGCCGGCCTGTCGCTAGCAGTTGACGGACGCGCAGATGGTGCCGCCGCTGCTGTAGCTGTTCACGATGCAACGGTGCTGTTCCAGCTCGACCTCTTCAGCCTGCAACTGCAGAACTTCTTCCATGACAATCCTCCTTCCCGGTTTCGTGGACGGCACGCCGAGCCGCCGGATCTCCCTCGTCCAGGACGTCCAGCGCGAACGGCGTGGGATCGGTGAGCTGACGCAACGCAAGCAGGATGCCGGCTGAACCGGACCAGAGGTCGGCCGACAGCCGCAGGCCCGGCTCACCGAGCCAGGCCACCCCGCCCTTGCGCGGGATGGCATAGCGGAACAGGCCACGAGCGCTGGCGTGCGCGGCGTCGAGCAGGTCAGGCCTGCCCAGCCGCCGGCCGGCACCGGCCAGTACCACGGCCAGACCAGCCAGTCCCGGGAACAGGCCGGAAAGTGCGGGGAATCGTCCCGCACAGCTGTGCAGGCACCGGTCCAGGGCTTCGGCTGCTTCGAACGGGACCTTGCCACCGAACTCGGCGTCCGGACGGTGCGCGAGGTAGCGGGAGAGCACCGCGGCGTAGCCGGCACTACCGGCGTACAGGTAGGGAAGCACCTTGGGGTCGCTCTGCGACGGCCGGAACCGCAGGCCGAGCGCGGTCCGCGGCTCGGCGTAGATCAGCTCCTCCCGCAACAGCCGCAGGCCCTGGGCGAACAGCCGGGAGTTGCCGGTGCGGCGGTACAGGTAGTACTGGGCCAGCGCCACGCCCGGACGTCCGTGCGCCAGCCCGGCGGGCGTGGTCCGGCTCAGCCGGGCGGTGAGTTCGTCGTGATCCTCGGGAAGCCGTGCGAGCAACTGGTCGGCGAGTTCGAGCCAGCGCTGCTCGCCGGTGCGATGGTGGTGGAGCAGCAGGCCTAGCGCGGTGCCTGCGGCACCGCCGCCGAGGCCGGCCGCGGTGTGGTTGAGCCGGTGCTTGGCCGCGATGCGCAGGATGGTTTCGGCCGCGTCGTGCTCGCCGAGTTCGTCCAGTACCCAGGCGATGCCC
>DASUAC010000449.1:0-3702 GCA_035763985.1 Jatrophihabitans sp.
TGGCCGTCGACCGGGGCATCGACTGCCTGGTGCTCGATTACGAAGTGCTGCGCGGCATCGACAAGTCCGAGGACCGGCTCTTCTAGGTCGGCGGGATGAGAGCTGAGGTTCGGCGTTTCGAGTGGCCCGACCTGGAACGAGGCACCGACACCCCAGAGGCGACGTCAACCCTCCTGGTCATCGTCGCCGGCCCACTCGGCGGCCCGGGGGAGAAGACGTTCCAGGCTCAGCCCGCTCGGTGACTGCTCAGCATCGGTAGGCGGAGCCGTAGTTGTTGAGAAAGTTGTCGCCGACCCAGCCTTCGATGCTGGTGCCCGCAATGCGCAGGTGGGTGTAGGTGTTGCCACTGGCGTTGAGGTAGTAGCAGTGATAGTAGAGCTTCTGGCCGGGATTGAGGGTGGCCACCACCCCGCAGCTGGACATCGGGCCGTCGTACATGTGGATGTTGCTGAAGCCGGCCGCGATCTCGCCGTAGCCGGTCTGGTCCTTATCGGACCAGGCGGGGTGAATGCAGGTGATCGCGTCGGCCGGACTGGCGGTGACCACGGTCAGCCCTCCGACTAGTAGCGGCAAGGTGGCCGCGGCGGCCAACCATCGACGGATCGACCCTCTCCAAATACTCATGCGATGTCCCTTCCGAGCCCTTACGCCGGGGGACGTAATTAGAGCACTATGCGTGTTAGATCACAATGGGCCTGCAGGCGACCCGCATGTCACCTGCGTGGCAACTTCGGCTACCCGTCAGTAACATCGAGCCATGACGGCCACTCAGCCGGAGACGACCGCGCACGAGACGTTCGCGAGCCTGAACCCGGCCACCGGCGAGCAGATCGCCAGCTTCGAGATCCACGACGAGGCCGACGTCCGGGCGGCGGTGGAAAGAGCCAAGCGGGCCGCCACCTGGTGGGCCGAGCTGGGCGAACCAACCAGGCGGCAACGACTCACCGCCTGGCGCGCCCTGCTGGTCCGGCGTACCGATGAGCTGGCCGGCCTGATCACCAAAGAGAACGGCAAGCCGGTCGGCGACGCGGTGCTCGAGGTGACCATCGCGATCGCGCATCTGGCCTGGGCCACCAGCCATGCCCGCCGGGTGCTCGGCCGCCGGCCGGTGCATCCGGGGCTGCTGGCGATCAACAACACCGCGACGTGTGAGTACCTGCCGTACGGCGTGGTCGGGGTGATCGGGCCGTGGAACTACCCGGTGCACACCCCGCTCGGCTCGATCTCCTACGCGCTGGCGGCGGGCAACGCGGTGGTGTTCAAGCCGAGCGAGTTCACCCCGGCGGTCGGCAGCTGGCTGGTGGAGTCCTTCGCCGAGGTGGTGCCGGAACAGCCGGTGTTCGGACTGATCACCGGCTACGGCGAAACCGGCGCGGCGCTCTGCACCGCCGGCGTGGACAAGCTGGCCTTCACCGGCTCGGCTGCCACCGGACGCAAGGTGATGGCGGCCTGCGCGCAGCAGCTCACCCCGTGCGTGATCGAGGGCGGCGGCAAGGATCCGCTGATCGTGGCCGCGGACGCCGACCTGGAGCTGGCCGCCGACCAGGCGGTCTGGGGGGCGATGTCGAACGCCGGGCAGACCTGTGCCGGGGTGGAGCGGATCTACGTCGAACGGCCGGTGTACGCCGAGTTCACCGCCAAGGTGGTGGAGCGGGCCGGCCGGGTGCGGCCCGGCGAGCAGTACGGCCCGATCACCATGCCGAGCCAGCTGACGGTGATCGCCCGGCACATCGACGACGCGCTGAACCGGGGCGGCCGGGCGCTGGTCGGTGGCCGGGAGTCGGTCCGGCCGCCGTACGTCGATCCGGTGGTGCTGGCCGACGTACCCCAGGACTGCCCGGCGCTCAGCGACGAGACGTTCGGTCCCACCCTGGTGCTCACCGAGGTGGCCGACCTCGACGAAGCGGTGGCCAAGGCCAACGCCGGCCGGTACGGGCTGGGCGCCTCGGTGTTCAGCCGGCACCGGGGCGGCGCGATCGCCCGCCGGTTGGACGCCGGCATGGTGAGCGTGAACTCCGTGCTCAGCTACGCCGCCATCCCCGGCCTGCCGTGGGGCGGCAGCAAGGACTCCGGCTTCGGCCGGATCCACGGCCCGGACGGGCTGCGCGAGTTCGCCCGGTCCCGGGTGATCACCAGCCAGCGGTTCCGCAGCCCGCTCCGGCTGACCACCTTCGAGCCGTCCCGGGACGCGGTCGGCCAGCTCAAGCGGCTGGCCAGGCTGCGCTGGAGCGGCCGGCGGCGCGGAGTGTGAGACCGGCCCCCATCGTTTCCCGGCATTCCCTCCCGCTGGGAGGATAGGTCCAGCAGTCCGCAGCGAGTGAGGAGAGCACAGGCGATGGCGCGGGAATTCAAGCGGGTCGGCGTGGTCGGGCTCGGCACCATGGGCGCCGGCATCGTGGAGGTGTTCGCCCGGAACGGCTTGGCGGTGGTCGCGGTCGACCGGGACGAGGCGTCGCTGACCCGTGGCCGCGGGCACGTGGAGCACTCCACCGGCCGCGCGGTGGCCCGGAGCAAGCTCACCGAGGCGGACCAGCAGGCGTTGCTGGCCCGGATCAGCTTCGACACCGAGCTCAAGGCGATGGCCGACGTGGACCTGGTGGTCGAGGCGGTGCCGGAGCAGTTGGAGCTGAAGCGCTCCATCTTCCGGTCGCTGGACGAGATCTGCCGGCCGGACACCATCCTGGCCACCAACACCTCCTCGCTGTCGGTGACCGAGATCGCGGTCGCCACCTCCCGGCCGGACAAGGTCATCGGGATGCACTTCTTCAACCCGGCGCCGGTGATGAAGCTGGTCGAGATCGTGCGCAGCGTGGTGACCGACCCGGAGGTGGTCGAGGACATCGAGCAGTTCGCCGCTTCGCTCGGCAAGACCGATGTGACGATCGGGGACCGGGCCGGCTTCATCGCCAACGCGCTGCTGTTCGGCTACCTCAACCACGCCGCGGCCATGTACTCCGAGCGGTACGCCAGCCGGGAGGACATCGACGCCTCGATGAAGCTCGGCTGCGGCCTGCCGATGGGCCCACTGGCGTTGCTGGATCTGATCGGGCTGGACACCGCCTTCGAGATCCTGGACACCATGTACCGGCAGAGCCGGGACCGGTTGCACGCGCCCACCCCGATCTTCAAGCAGATGATCACCGCCGGCCTGCTGGGCCGCAAGGTCGGCCGGGGCTTCTACGCCTACGACGGGCCGGATTCGCCGAACGTGGTGGCCGACCGTCCGACGCCGGCCACCGAGCCGGCCTCGGTCCGGCCGCGGCCGGTCGAGCGGGTCGGGGTGGTCGGTTCCGGGGTGATGGCCACCGGCATCGTGGAGGTGCTGGCCAAGGCCGGCTACCAGGTCCACTTCGTCGCCCGGTCGGCCGACAAGCAGGCCAAGCTGACCGCGGCGCTGCAGCGGTCGCTGGAGAAGGGGGTGCAGCGCGGCAAGCTGTCCGAGGCCGACCGGGACGCCGCGCTGGCCCGGGTGTCCGGCTCGCACACGCTGGACGACCTGGCCGAGGCGGACCTGGTCATCGAGGCGGTCATCGAGGATTTGACCGTGAAACAGGCCCTGTTCGCCAACCTGGACGAGATCTGCAAGCCCGGCGCGGTGCTGGCCACCACCACCTCATCGCTGCCGGTCATCGAGTGCGCCGCTGCCACCACCCGGCCGGCCGAGGTGGTCGGCATGCACTTCTTCAACCCGGCCACCGTCAT
>DASUAC010000450.1:0-3429 GCA_035763985.1 Jatrophihabitans sp.
GGCCGGCTGTGGCGGGCCATCTCCTGGACGACGGCGGCCTCGGCCGTCGCGGTGGTGGAGCTGGTGGCGGAGGGCCGGCTACCCCAGGCGGGCTTCATCAAGCAGGAGGACATCTCGTTCGCCGACCTGCTGGCCACCAAGAACGGCGCCCTGTTCGGCGACCTCGGCAAAGTCTGATCGGAGTTGGAGCACATGCTTTCCCACGACGAAATCACCCGTACCACCAAGGACATCCTCGAACGGATCGGGGTGAGCGACCCGTTCGTCGCCGACGGCGGGCTGATCGCCCGGTCGCCGATCACCGGTGCCGAGCTGGGCCGGCTGGCCGCGCACACGCCGCAGCAGGTGGCCGAGGTGATCGGTGCGGCCGCCGAGACCTTCCTGCAGTGGCGGGACGTGCCCGCTCCGGTGCGCGGCAACCTGGTCCGCGAACTGGGCAACCTGCTCCGCGAGCACAAGGCGGACCTGGGCGCGCTGGTCTCGATCGAGGCCGGCAAGATCACCTCCGAGGGCCTCGGCGAGGTGCAGGAGATGATCGACATCTGCGACCTCGCGGTGGGCCTGTCCCGGCAGCTGTTCGGCAAGACCATCGCCACCGAGCGGCCCGGCCACCGGATGATGGAGCAGTGGCATCCGCTCGGCGTGGTGGGCGTCATCTCCGCGTTCAACTTCCCGGTCGCGGTGTGGTCCTGGAACACCGCGATCGCGCTGGTGTGCGGCGACCCGGTGGTGTGGAAGCCGTCGGACAAGACCCCGCTCACCGCGTTGGCCTGCCAGGCGCTGATCAGCCGCGCCGCCCAGCGGGTCGGCGCTCCGGAGCTCATCAGCCAGCTGGTGCTCGGCGGCGCCGAGGTCGGTCAGGCGCTGGTCGACGACCCGCGGGTGGCGCTGGTCTCGGCCACCGGATCCACTCGGATGGGCAAGGCGGTCGCGCCTCGGGTGGCCGGCCGGTTCGGCAAGCTGCTGCTGGAACTCGGCGGCAACAACGCGGCCATCGTCGCGCCCAGCGCCGACCTGGATCTGACCGTGCGCGGCATCGTGTTCTCCGCCGCCGGCACCGCCGGCCAGCGCTGCACCACGCTGCGCCGGGTGATCGCGCACAGCTCGATCGCCGACGAGCTGGTGGACCGGCTGAGCAAGGCCTATGCCAGCCTGCCGATCGGCTCGCCGCTGGCGAAAAGCACCCTGGTCGGCCCGCTGATCGACGCGAGCGCGTACGAGTCGTTCACCAAGGCGCTGGCCGCGGCCGAGGCCGACGGCGGCAGCCGGGTGGTCGGCGGCGAGCGGGTGCTGGCCGACGAGGCGCCGGAGGCGTTCTACGTGCAGCCGGCCGTCGTCCGGATGCCGGGCCAGACCGAGATCGTCAAGGCCGAGACGTTCGCCCCGATCCTGTACGTGCTGAGCTACGACTCCTTCGACGAGGCGATCGCGCTGCAGAACGAGGTCAGCCAGGGCCTGTCGTCCTCGGTCTTCACCTCCGACGTGCGGGAGGCCGAGCGCTTCGTCTCCGCCAGCGGTTCGGACTGCGGCATCGCCAACGTCAACATCGGCCCGTCCGGGGCCGAGATCGGCGGTGCGTTCGGCGGCGAGAAGGAGACCGGCGGTGGCCGGGAGTCCGGCTCGGACGCCTGGCGGGCCTACATGCGGCGGTCCACCAACACGGTGAACTACTCGACCGAGCTGCCGCTGGCCCAGGGGGTCAAGTTCGTCTGATCGCGGACGGGCCCCACGCTCGAGCTAACGACAAGGCTGCCTTGTCACCGACGATGGTGACAGGGTAGCCTTGTCACATGGCACGGCAGATTACTGACTCAGCAGTCGCGCAGAGCGAGGCCTGGCTGGACGCCGTCAACCCGGATGACGTGCCGAACGGTGCGATCGACGATCGCGAGGACCTGCGACGGATCGGCATGGCGCTGATCGCGATCGAGACCGCCGAGCAGGACCTCGTCTCGGCGGTGGCCGATGCCCGGGCGAACAAGCGTTCCTGGACCGACATCGCGAACGTCCTCGGCGTCTCCCGGCAGGCGGCGCGGCAACGCTTCGACGACCGGGTCGCCGCCTGCCTCACGTCCCAGCGCACGCTCACCCGGGCAGCCGATCCCGGCGGGTCCGGGAAGAAGCAACAGAAGTAAGCGCGAAGCCTGCTCAGCGCAGGCCGACCCGGGCGGCGGCCAGTTCCAGTCGGTCGTCCGGCGCCACCACGGCCAGCCGGAGGTACTCGGCCGAATCGTGCCCGTAGAACTCGCCCAGCGAGGCCACGATGCCGGCCCGCTCGGCCAGCATCCGGGCGCAGCCCCAGGCGTCGCCGTCCGGCGCGGCGAACCAGAGGTAGAACGCGCCGTCCGGCATGCGCACCGGCAACTCCAGGGCGGCCAGGATCTCGATCAGCCGGTGCAGCCGGCGCCGGTAGACCGCCCGCTGCCGGTCCACCTGCTCGTCGTCGCCCAGCGCCACCACGGCCGCGGTCTGCACCGGCCCGGGCGGCATCAGCCCGGCGTGCTTGCGCACCTCGCGCAGGTAGTGCATCAGCTCGGCGTCCCCGGCGTAGAAACCGATCCGGGCACCGGCGAAGTTGTCCCGCTTGGACAGCGAATGCAACGCCAGCACCCCGTCGCCGCCGTGCCGCAGGATGGTGGTCGGTTCGGCGGCGAAGCTGAACTCGGCATAGCACTCGTCCGACAGCACCGGCACCCCGCGCCGGCGTCCCCAGTCGGCCGCGGCAGCCAGGTCGAGCAGCTCGCCGGTCGGGTTGCTGGGCGAGTTCACCCATATGCACAAAGCCCGTTCGGCGTCGGCATCGGTGATCTCGGCCAGCTGCCGGTACGGCACCGGGCGCAGCCCGGCCAGCGTCGCGCCCATCTCGTACGTCGGATAGCTGATCGCCGGGTAGAGCACCGTGTCCTTGCCCGGCGTGCGCAGCTTGAGGTACTGCGGGGTGGAGGCGACGAACTCCTTGCTGCCGACGCAGGCGGCCAGCTCGCGATCCGGATCCACCGTCGCGCCGAGCCGGCGGGCGATCCAGTCCGCCGCCGCCCGACGGAAGCCGGGCGTGCCGATGGACGGCGGGTAGCCGCGGGCCGGCCCGGCGTCGGCCAGCGCGGCGACCACGGCGGCGGCCGGCGGGTCGCACGGCGTGCCGACCGACAGGTCGATGGCGCCGCCGTCCAGCTTCTCGGCGATCGCGGTCAGCTCGCCGACCCGCTCGTACGGGTACGGCGGCGGGACGAAGCCTTCGGTCACGATGCCCCTTCGATCGCTCGGTACTCCCCCGGCCTGCCGGCCAGCCGGGATGACAGTAGCTCGGCCAGGTGCCGGCCGGTCCGGTCGGTGAGCTGACTCAGCTGGGTACGGCAGGAGAAGCCGTCGGCGAGCAGCACGGTGTCCGGCGCTGCTGCCCGCGCCGCGGGCAGCAGCGCCTGTTCGGCC
>DASUAC010000451.1:0-6249 GCA_035763985.1 Jatrophihabitans sp.
TCAGCTTCCCGGCCCCGGCCGCGCAGTCCTCAGCGCCTCGCGGCCGCCGCTTGCAGGTCGACGGCCAGGTTCTCCCGGCGCATCCGCTGGTCCACGTAGAGCAGCGAGTCGACCGCGGCCTTGATCGGGGTGGTGATCAGCGCGGCGATCGCCGAGGCGAAGCCCAGCACCACCACTGTTCCGGCCGGCATGGTGGAGTTGTCGAAGAAGCCGCCGGAGCCCGGCACGCCGGACAGGTTGCCGCCGGAGACCGCGAGCGCCAGCAGCGTGACCACCAGCGCCACCCCGGCCGAGATCGCCCCGGCGATCAGGTAGCCGAGCGCCCGGATCCCCCAGACCCGCCAGAACGTACCGTCCACCAGCCGCTTGGACCGGCCGAGCGAACCGCCGATGCCGGCGTTCTCGATCATCAGCACCGGCACCGCGAGCGCCCAGATCCCCCACAGCCAGATGCCCGGTGCCAGGCACAGCAGCAGGCCGAGGAACTGCAGCACCCCGACCAGCACCGACAGCGCGATCAACCGCCACAGCCGGGACCGGACCTTGTGCCACACCAGCTCGAAGTCCGCCCGCCGGCCGACCACGTCCTCGGCCACCACCACGACCAGCATGCCGGTCAGCACCGCGGCGAACACCGAGCTGAGCAGCCAACCACCCAGGCCACCGCCGACCGCCGAGCCGATCCGGTGCCAGTGGAAGACCGGATTGTTCGGGTCGGAGTTGTCCACCAGCGGTCCGGACCCGCGGTCGGTCAGCTGGATGATCACGCTGATCACGGACTGCAGCACCGCGACCACCGCCGAGAGCGGCAGCACCACCCGGGCATTGCGGAACACCGCACTGAACGCACCGCCCAGGATCTCACCGACCGTCAGCGGCCGCAGCGGGATGCAGCCCGGCTTCGGCGCCCACTGGTAGTAGGGACCCGGCTGGCCGTACGGCGGCGGCATCTGGCCGTACGGCGGCTGGCCGTACGGCGGCTGCCCGTAAGGCGGCTGCCCGTAAGGCGGCTGCCCGTACGGCGGTGGTTCACCCACGAGTGCGTACTCCAGGTTCGAGGCGAGAGCGGGCCGCCTCGATCCTCTCAGGCCGCGCGCTCGGAGGCAGCCATCCCGCACGAGAAGCGCGGGAGAGTCCCGGGGAAGTCCCGCGGCCGGCTCAGCGGCTCAGGGCCACAAGGCCGTGCTGCGCAGCACCAGCAGGCCGACGCCGGCGGCGAGGATCAGGAAGATCAGCACCGAGATCAGCACCACCGCATCCATGAACCGGTCCCGGGTGGCAGCCGCGGCGCCGTTCTTGCGGAACGGCGGTACGTACGGCTGGGCCGGCACGTCCAGTTCGGCGGGCTCCGGCGCCACCAGTCCGGCGGGCTCCGGCGCCACCAGCTCGACGGGAGCGTCCGGCACCACCGGCTCGCGCGTACCGGCCCGGCGTCGCTTGCCGAGCAGCCACGGAACGGTGGTGAATACCACCTCTGAAGATGTACCGCGCCGTGTGCGACGCTGCGACGGTCTCCGGCTAACTGCAATCTCTCCGTGATCAGCTCGCCATCTGCTGGTCGCTTGGCGTGACCGGACCGCCGAGCTACAGCCCGTGCTGCGTGCGCAGATAGCGGCCGAAGTGCGGCACGGTGAACGCGATCCGGCCCCGTTCCCCCGAGTAGATCAGGCCTTTCTTCAACAGCGCGTCCCGGGCCGGGGACAGCGACTGCGGCCGCCGGCCGAGCAGTTCGGCCACCGCCGCGGTGGACACCGAATGCTGGCCGGCCTGCTCCTCCTGCTCGGCCACCGCCGCCATCCCGTGCAGGTACTCCCGCTCGGCCGGGGTGGCCCGTTCAAGCCGGGAGCCGAAGAAGCCCACCGCGAGCTCGGCCTCGGCCTCCGGCGCGGCCATCCGGACGTCGGCCACGCTGATCGGCGAGGCCGGCGCCACGTCCCAGACCACCTTGCCGTAGGCCTGCACGAAGTACGGGTAGCCGCCGGTCAGCTGGTACAGCTCGGCCAGCGCGTCGGCGGAGAACGCGGCGTCCTCCTCACCGGCCGGCACCGCCCAGGCCCGGTACGCGGCCGGCCGGTCCAGCCGGTCGATCGCCGAGTACCGGAACAGCCGCTCGCTGTAGGACTTGCTGGCCGACAACACCGCCGGCAGGTGCGGCAACCCGGCGCCGACCACGATCAGCGGCAGCCGGAGCTGGCTCAGTTCGTGGCAGGCCGCGCACAGCGCCGAGACGTCCGGCGGGCTGAGGTCCTGCAGCTCGTCGAGGAACAGCGCGATCCCCCGTCCGACGTCGGCGGCCAGCCCGGCCACGTCGCCGAACAGCTCCACCAGGTCGATCTCGATGTCCCCGGAGTCGGCCCGGCCGGGCACCGCGGCCACCTCGATGCCCGGTTGCCAGCGGTCGCGCAGCTTGGCCTCCGGCGGCCCCTTCTGGGCGAACGAGCGCAGCACGCCGAGCACCTGATCGGCCGCCGGCCCGCGGCCGAGTTCGCGGATCGCCATGTGCAGCGCGGCCGAGATCGGCCGGCGCAGCGACTGGTCCGGTCGTACCTCCAGCTTGCCGGTCCCCCAGCCGGCCCGTACCGCCGCCGAGCGCAGCGCGTTCAGCAGCACCGTCTTGCCGACGCCGCGCAGCCCGGTCAGGATCACCGACCGTTCGGCCCGGCCGCGGACCACCCGCTCCAGCAGCACCTCGAAGGCGGCCAGCTCGGCGTCCCGGCCGGCGAGTTCCGGCGGCCGCTGGCCGGCGCCCGGCGCGTACGGGTTGCGGATCGGATCCACGCTCGGACTGTATCCGGCTTTCTAGCGTCAACCGCATACATCGAAATACAGCGCGATCGTGTCGCGGGCGGGCGCCGGGGGCCGCCGGCTGGCGCTGCGGAAGAGTGGTGGAATTTGGCGATCAGGTCGCCAGATTCCGCCACTCTTCGCAACGGGACGAGGCCATCAGGCCGGCCGGGACGGCAGCGCGCACTCGGAGGTGCTGGCCAGCATCACGTCGCCGATCTCGCCGAGCATCTTCACCTGCTCCGGGGTCAGCCGGTCGATCAGGTACTTCCGGACCGCCGCCACGTGCCCGGGCGCCGCGGCCTGCAGCACGTCCATCCCCTGGTCGGTGAGGATCGCCACCTGGCCGCGCTTGTCGGTCGGGCAGTCCATCCGGCGCACCCAGCCACGTTCCTCCAGCCGGGACACCGCGTGCGACAGCCGGCTGCGCGAGGACCGGGTCTGCTCGGCCAGTTCGCTCATCCGCAGCGCCCGGTCCGGCGCCTCGGACAGCGGTACCAGCACCTCGAAATAGGCGTGCGGCAGCGCGCTGTCCACCTGCAGCTGCCGGTCCAGCGCGTCGACCAGGGCCCGGGAGCCCTCGATGAAGCTGCGCCAGGCGGCCTGCTCCTCCGGCGACAGCCAACGTGGATCGGTCATGATCTCCATCCGGTCCACAGCGGCCGGGGGGACGAGCGGGGTGCGGATCTCGCATGGCCACTGTCGCTCAAGGGTAGGCCGAGGGTGCGGCTCGCGGGGCTGAAACGGCCGACTGCAGCCGACTAGACTGCAGGCGAACGGGCGCTGCCGATGCCGCCAGGTCCGGCATGCGCCATCTGCCCCGCTGTGGCCGCCCCGGCGGCCGTGACCGCTGTGGTCGCCGGCGGCGGCCATGACCCCGTGGCCGTCCGGCGGCCATGAAATGGATTGAGGTCCGCAAGTGCTCGCCAACCCCGTGCGTGTCCTTTTACTGGAACATATCCATCCAGAAGCCGCGGAACTGCTGCAGGCACACGACTTCGAGGTGACCAGCCTGGACCGGGCGCTGGACGAGGACGAGCTGATCGAGGCCGTCGACGGCGTGCACCTGCTGGGCATCCGGTCCAAGACCCACGTCACCGAACGGGTGCTGGCCGCCGCACCCCAGCTGCTCGGCGTCGGCGCGTTCTGCATCGGCACCAACCAGATCGACCTGCTCGGCGCCACCGAGCACGGCGTCACCGTGTTCAACGCGCCGTTCTCCAACACCCGCAGCGTGGTCGAGCTGGTGATCGCCGAGTTGATCGCGCTGACCCGGCGGCTGACCGAGAAGAACGCCAAGATGCACTCAGGCGTCTGGGACAAGTCGGCGAGCGGTGCGCACGAGGTACGCGGCCGCACGCTGGGCATCGTCGGCTACGGCAACATCGGCACCCAGCTCTCGGTGCTGGCCGAGAGCCTGGGCATGCGGGTGCTCTTCTACGACTCCGCCGACCGGCTGGCGCTGGGTAACGCCCAGCGCGCCGAGTCCCTCAAGCAACTGCTGCACGACGCCGACGTGGTCAGCCTGCACGTGGACGGCCGGCCGGAGAACCGCAACATCTTCGGCGACGCGGAGTTCGCCGCGATGCGCGCCGGCAGCCTGTTCCTGAACCTGTCCCGGGGCTTCGTGGTGGACTACGCCGCGCTGCGCTCGCACATCCTGTCCGGCCACATCGCCGGCGCCGCGGTGGACGTGTTCCCGGTCGAGCCGAAGCGCCAGGGTGACGAGTTCGTCTCCGAGCTGCGCGGCCTGCCGAACGTGATCCTCACCCCGCACATCGGCGGCTCGACCGAGGAGGCACAGCAGGACATCGGCCAGTTCGTGGCGCACAAGTTCATCGACTTCGTCCACGAGGGCTCCACCGCCATGTCGGTGAACCTGCCGGGCCTCGGCCTGCCCCGGCGCGGCGGCACCCTGCGGCTGGTGCACCTGCATCGCAACGTGCCGGGCGTGCTGGCCCGGGTGAACGGCATCCTGGCCGAGGCGCAGGTGAACATCGAGGCGCAGCTGCTCGGCACCCGCGGCGACGTCGGCTACCTGGTCACCGACTCGCTCAGCGGCACCACCCAGGCCATCGTCGACCAGATCCGGGCGATGCCGGAGACCATCCGGCTACGCGTCATCCGCTGACCCGAGCCGCAAGGCGTCATCCGCTGACCCGAGCCGCTCCGCGTCATCCGCTGCCGCAAGGCGCCGAGCCGCACGTTCAGGCTGCGCAGTCCGGACGGACGTTCAGGCTGCGCAGTCCGCACGGACGTTCAGGCTGCGCAGCCTGTACGCAGCTCAGGCCGCACAGGCCGCCCGGGCCCGGCGCAGCTGCTCGGAGTCCAGCGGATTGCCGGCCAGGTCGGTCAGCTCCGCGATGTCGGCCAGCAGCCGGTCGGCCTCGGCCCGTGCGCCGCGGGCGATCAGCGTCAGCGCCAGCAACCAGCGGCAGTAGCCGGCCGGGGCGCCGGACCGGAACAGCTCGGCGACCAGCCAGGTCGCCTCGTCCGTCCGCTGCTGCTCGATCGCCAGCCGTACCAGGAAGTCGGTGGCCCAGCTCCAGACCGGCCCACCCACCGCGCCGTCCCGGGCCAGCCGCAGTGCGACCAGCGCCTCCTCCGGCCGGCCGGCGGCGAGTTCGCTGCGGCCCAGGTCGAGTGCGGCCCGGGCCAGCTCCTCCGGCTCGGCCGGCCGCCGGGTCAGCTCGTCCAGTTGCAGCCGGCACAGCCGCGCGTTGCGTTCGGCCTTGGCCCGGACCAGTTCCGGGTCGGTGTAACCGGTGTGCACCAGGTGCAGGGTCTGCTCCGGCAGCGCGGCGATCACCGGTTCGCCGCCGGTCAACCGGACCGGCCGTTCGTGCACCCGGCCGGCCCAGCGGACCCGGTCCCGGCGGAACAGCTTCACCTCCCGGTGGCCGGACAGCCCGCGCGCGTCCGGGCCGTCGGCGTGCCGGATCAGCAGGCTGAGCGCGTCCAGCTCCGTGCCGCAGGCGGCGAGCATCGGGGCCAGCCAGCCAGGTACGCCCGTGGCCAGCTCGTCGGCGTCGATGCTGAGCACCCAGTCGCCGGTGCAGCGCGCCAAGGCGGCGTTGCGGGCCGCCGCGAAGTCATCCGTCCAGTGCGCCTGATGCACCTCGGCACCGGCCGCCGCGGCCACCGCCCGGGTGCCGTCCACCGACCCGGTATCCAGCACCACCAGCTCGTCCACGAACGGGCGCACCGAGGCCAGGCAGTCGGGCAGGCCGGCCTCGCAATCCCGGACGATCAAGCAGGCGGTGACGGTCACTCCCGCCTTATCGACGGGATCCGGGTGATGTTAAATCGAAGTTAGAGCTGCGGCAGGACCTCGGCGGCGATCAGCTCCAGCTGGTCCACGTCGGTCAGATCCAGCAACTGCAGGTACATCGTGTCGGCGCCGGCCTCGGCGTACTGACCGATCTTGTCGATCACCTGGGCCGGCGAGCCGCCGAGCCCCTTCTC
>DASUAC010000452.1:0-8840 GCA_035763985.1 Jatrophihabitans sp.
CGGCGGGAGGACCTCCAGCCGCTGATGGCGCGCATGCGCCAGGCCACCCCGGACGTGCAACTGCTGCCGCCGGACAGCCCGATGGCCCGCTTCCTGATCTGAGGACGCGGGCCGGCCTGATCTGGCCGGCCTGATCCGGCCGGCCCGCCGAGCCGGACTGCAGAGTTGCGACCAACCGGACTGCCGAACGGCCCAGCCGGACAGCAGAACGGCCGCCGGCCGCCGGCGAGCCGCAACACCCACGGGCTGCCACAAGCAAGCCCGGACGGCCGAAGGCCCCGGTCCTGAAACCAGGACCGGGGCCTTCGCACTGTCCGCGCCGGCTGCTCGGCCGGCGAGACCGAGCGGTTGGACGGGCTACTCGACCGTGCCGACCGTCTCGGTCGGCGGGACGTCCGGCACCACCATGTCGGACTTGGCCTCGCCACGGAAGACGAACTGCTCCTTGCCGTCGGCGTCCGGCTCGGTGTCGACCACCACGATCTGGCCGGCGCCCAGCTCGCCGAAGAGGATCTTCTCCGACAGGGTGTCCTCGATCTCGCGCTGGATGGTCCGGCGCAGCGGCCGGGCGCCCAGCACCTGGTCGTACCCGCGCTTGGCCAGCAACGCCTTGGCCGACGGGGTGAGCTCCAGGCCCATGTCCTTGTTCCGCAGCTGGGAGTCCACCCGGGCGCTCATCAGGTCGACGATCTCGACGATCTCCTCCGGCGACAGCTGGTGGAAGACCACGATGTCGTCGATCCGGTTCAGGAACTCCGGCCGGAAGTGCTGCTTGAGCTCGTCGTTGACCTTCTGCTTCATCCGGTCGTAGTTCGACGCGCTGTCGTTCGCGCCGGCGAAGCCGAGGCTGCCGACCGACTTGGAGGCGTCCTTGGTACCGAGGTTGGTGGTCAGGATCAGCACCGTGTTCTTGAAGTCCACGATCCGCCCCTGGCCGTCGGTCAGCCGGCCGTCCTCGAGCACCTGCAGCAGCGTGTTGAACACGTCCGGGTGCGCCTTCTCCACCTCGTCGAAGAGCACCACGCTGAACGGCTTGCGGCGGACCTTCTCGGTCAGCTGGCCGCCCTCGTCGTAGCCGACGTAGCCGGGCGGCGCACCGACCAGGCGGGACACCGTGTACCGGTCGTGGAACTCGGACATGTCCAGCTGGATGAGCGCGTCGTCGTCGCCGAACAGGAACTCGGCCAGGGTCTTGGCCAGCTCGGTCTTACCGACCCCGGACGGACCGGCGAAGATGAACGAGCCACCGGGCCGCTTGGGGTCCTTCAGGCCGGCCCGGGTACGCCGGATGGCCTGCGACACCGCCTTGATCGCGTCCTGCTGACCGATCACCCGCCGGTGCAGCTCGTCCTCCATCCGCAGCAGCCGAGCGGTCTCCTCCTCGGTCAGCTTGAACACCGGAATACCGGTCCAGTTGGCCAGCACCTCGGCGATCTGCTCGTCGTCGACCTCGGCGACCACATCGAGGTCGCCGGCCTTCCACTCGCGCTCGCGCTGGGCCTTCTCGTTGAGGAGGTTCTTCTCCTTGTCCCGCAGCGCGGCCGCCTTCTCGAAGTCCTGCGCGTCGATCGCGGACTCCTTGTCCCGGCGCACGTCGGCGATCCGGTCGTCGAACTCGCGCAGGTCCGGCGGCGCGGTCATCCGGCGGATCCGCATCCGGGAACCGGCCTCGTCGATCAGGTCGATGGCCTTGTCCGGCAGGAACCGGTCGGAGATGTAGCGATCGGCCAGGCCGGCCGCTGCCACCAGCGCGGAGTCGGTGATGGACACCCGGTGGTGGGCCTCGTACCGGTCGCGCAGGCCCTTGAGGATCTCGATGGTGTGCGCCACCGACGGCTCGCCGACCTGCACCGGCTGGAACCGGCGCTCCAGGGCGGCGTCCTTCTCCAGGTGCTTGCGGTACTCGTCCAGGGTGGTGGCGCCGATGGTCTGCAGCTCACCCCGGGCCAGCATCGGCTTGAGGATGGACGCCGCGTCGATGGCGCCCTCGGCCGCACCGGCCCCGACCAGGGTGTGGATCTCGTCGATGAACATGATGATGTCGCCGCGAGTCCGGATCTCCTTGAGCACCTTCTTCAGCCGCTCTTCGAAGTCACCGCGGTAGCGGGAACCGGCGACCAGCGAGCCCAGGTCCAGCGTGTAGAGCTGCTTGTCCTTCAGCGTCTCGGGCACCTCGCCGCGCACGATGGCCTGGGCCAGGCCCTCCACCACGGCGGTCTTGCCGACGCCGGGCTCACCGATCAGCACCGGGTTGTTCTTGGTGCGCCGGGACAGCACCTGCATCAGCCGCTCGATCTCCTTCTCCCGGCCGATGACCGGGTCGAGCTTGCCCTCCCGGGCGGCCTGGGTCAAGTTGCGGCCGAACTGGTCGAGCACCAGCGAGGTGGACGGCGCGCCCTCGCTCGCCGAACCGCCGGCCGGCTCCTTGGACTGGTAGCCGTTGAGCAGCTGGATGACCTGCTGGCGGACCCGGTTGAGGTCGGCGCCGAGCTTGACCAGCACCTGGGCGGCGACGCCCTCGCCCTCCCGGATCAGGCCGAGCAGGATGTGCTCGGTGCCGATGTAGTTGTGGCCGAGCTGCAGCGCCTCGCGCAGCGACAGCTCCAGCACCTTCTTCGCCCGCGGGGTGAACGGGATGTGCCCGGACGGGGCCTGCTGGCCCTGGCCGATGATCTCCTCCACCTGCTGCCGGACAGCTTCCAGGGAGATGCCGAGCGACTCCATGGCCTTGGCGGCCACACCTTCACCCTCGTGGATCAGGCCGAGCAGGATGTGCTCGGTGCCGATGTAGTTGTGGTTGAGCATCCGGGCCTCTTCCTGGGCCAGGACGACTACCCGTCGAGCTCGATCGGTGAACCGTTCGAACATGGTCGCTCACTCTCCTCACCGCCCGACGCTGAGTTCCGCGTCGTACCAATACGACTCTAGTCACTGCAACGGCTAGAGCCTGCCCAGCATCTCGAGTCTGCTATCAGCGAACTCGATAGCCGGCTCGTGTAGTCCTGATCGACCTCTACTCGTGACCTGTGAAGGACTGCTGGCGAAACGGGTACGGCAGCTTCGAACTGGGACGGTTCCGGCAGAGCGTGCCACCGGTGCCGTCACAGCTGCGTCGCTGCCTCCGACGCAGCAGAGCCTCGGGTCGTAGTCTGCAACGCCGGGGCCGTCCTGGATATGCCAGAAGCTGACAAACCGCGCCGGCCGGCTGCGGCCGGGGCTGATTGTGAGATGGACGACATCAACTGCGGCGGCGCCGAAAAGCGCCGGCCGCCGCGGCTATCTCGAGTCGCGGCGGCCGATGAAGTGCGGTAAGGAATTAGTTAGCGTGGTGGTACGCCTCAACGATACTGCCCGGAATACGGCCGCGCTCGGAAACCTTGTGGCCGTTCTTGCGCGCCCATTCGCGAATAGCCTGGGTCTGTTCCCGGTCTATCCGGGCACCGCCCCGAGCAGGCCGGCCCGATGGCGCGGGTCGAGTGGCACCCCGAGATGCGCGGCGGGCATGTCCCACGTATGGCGCAAGCGCCTCGCGCAATTTATTCGCATTGTCGGCGGAAAGATCGATCTCGTATCCAGAGCCGTCGAGGCCGAAGCTGACAGTTTCGGTCGCGGTGCCGCCATCGAGGTCATCGACGAGCAGAACCTGGATTTTCTGTGCCATGGTGCGTCCAATCTGACAAGTGCTGAGGGGAAGCCGCTCGATTCCCTGCCCATATTAAACCCGCAAGCATCAAATACGCGAGTTCGCGTTCGCTCGGCGCGTTGGTGATGAGTTTATGGCAGTGGCTTCAGCAACGGGAATAGGATCGTCTCCCGAATTCCGCGACCGGTGAACAGGCAGAGCAGCCGATCCACTCCCAGCCCCATTCCACCGGCCGGCGGCATGCCGTACTCCTGGGCCTGCAGGAAGTCCTCGTCGAGTTGCATCGCTTCCGGGTCGCCGGCCGCCGCGGCCAAGGATTGCTCGGTCAACAAACGGCGCTGCTCAACGGGATCGGCAAGCTCGGAGTAACCCGGCGCGAGTTCCACGCCGCCGATGACCAGGTCCCAGGCCTCGGCAAGCCGGGGGTCAGTGCGGTGGCTGCGGGCCAGTGGACGGACCGAACGCGGATAGTCGCATACGAACGTGGGCTGGATCAGCGTGTGTTCGACCAGCTTCTCATACATTTCCAGAACTATCGCGCCAGCATCGGAATCCGGCCGGACGGCTACATTCGCAGCCTCGGCCAGCGAGTGCAGCCTCTTCGCCCCGTCGTCCGGAGTCACGCTTTCGCCGATTGCCGCCGAGACCAAATCGTAGACGCCGGCCCAGCGCCACTCGGCGGCCAAGTCGATATCCGTTCCGTCTGCGGCACAGGGTGTCTCCACGCCGACCGCCGTGGCCGCATCAAGGATGAGCGCCCGGGTCAGCTCTGCCATGCTGCGGTAATCGCCGTAGGCCTCATAAGCCTCAAGCATGGTGAATTCCGCAGAATGCGTGGAGTCGATTCCCTCGTTGCGGAAGGTTCTGCCTATTTCGAAGACACGATCGATTCCCCCGACGAGTGCGCGCTTGAGATACAGCTCGTGAGCAATACGTAAGGACATCGGTTGATCGAATGCGTTGAGATGCGTGTGAAATGGCCGGGCGGCGGCGCCGCCATGTACGGACTGCAGGATCGGTGTCTCCACCTCTATATATCCGCGTTCGGCCAAGGTGGATCGCAGCGAGCCGAGTACCTGGGCCCGCATGAGCACTATTCGGCGCGCCTCCGGCCGCACGATCAGGTCGACATAGCGGTGCCGGACCCGGCTCTCCTCGCTCATCGGCCGGTGCGCCACCGGCAGCGGGCGCAGCGCCTTGGCGGTCATCCGCCAGGAGTCGGCCATCACCGAGAGTTCACCCCGGCGGGACGAGATCACCTCGCCGGTGATCTGCACCAGGTCGCCCAGGTCGACGTCGGCCTTCCAGTCGGCCAGCGCCTCGTCCCCCACCCGGTCCGCGGACAACATCGCCTGCAGCTCCACCCCGTTCTCCCGCAAGGTGGCGAAGCAGAGCTTGCCGGTGTTGCGGACGAAGATCACCCGGCCGGTCACGCTCACCGTCAGGCCGGTGCGGGTGTCCGGGGCCAGTTCCGGGAACTGCTCGCGGATCTCGGCGAGGCTGTGCGTCCGCGAGACGGTGACCGGAAACGGTGCCCGGTCCGCATCGGCCATCAGCCGGTCGTACTTGGCGCGCCGGATGCGCAGCTGTTCCGGAAGATCGTCCGCGTTGGCGGCCGCGGTATGGGAACTCACCTGATGAACTGTATCGGCGTGCGCCGGGCGGGCGGCGTGGGGCGGTGAGCGGGCGGCCGGGGAGCGGTGGTGGTGCTGACGAATGTCATGGCGCACTCCGGCCGGTCGCACTGCCCGCCTCGGTACGGCGGCGGCGATGATGGCAGGCATGACACTCGCAAAGCCGTCGAGCGGTATCGAACTCACCGGCCTGACCAAGAGCTTCGGCACGGTACGCGCGGTGCGCGGCATCGACCTGTCGATCGCACCGGGTGAGACGGTCGCGCTGCTCGGCCCGAACGGCGCCGGCAAGTCGACCACCATCGACATGATGCTGGGGCTGCTGCCGCCGGACGCCGGCACCGCCGTGCTGTTCGGCAAACCCGCCAGGCAGGCGGTGGCCGACGGGCGGGTCAGCGCGATGCTGCAGACCGGCGCGGTGATCCGGTTCCTCTCGGTGCGCGAGCTGATCACCATGATGGCCTCGCTCTACCCGAACCCGCTGGGAGTGGACGAGGCGATGGACATCGCCGGGGTACGGGAACTGGCCGGCAAGCGGACCGACAAGCTGTCCGGCGGCCAGACCCAGCGGGTCCGGGCGGCGGTCGCGTTGGTCGCCAACCCGGATCTGCTGGTGCTGGACGAGCCGACGGTGGCCATGGACGTCGAGGGCCGGCACCAGTTCTGGACCTTCATGCGCGAGGTGGCGGCCAGCGGCAAGACCGTGGTCTTCGCGACGCACTACCTGGAGGAGGCGGACAGCTACGCCGACCGGATCGTGCTGATGGCCCGCGGCCGGATCGTCGCGGACGGCCCGGCCACCGAGATCAAGGCGACCGTCGGCCTGCGCACCATCCGGGCCACCCTGCCGGCCGCTCCGCTGGCCGAGCTCAGCCGGCTGCCCGGCGTCACCGCGGCGGACAGCAGGGGCGAGGCGGTGATCCTGAACTGCGCCGACTCCGACTCCGCGATCCGCGCCCTGCTCGACCGCTTTCCGGCCGTCCGGGACATCGAGATCAGCGGCGCCGGCCTGGAGGCCGCCTTCCTCGCCCTGACCGGCGAGCCGACCGACGACACCACCCCGGAGCCCGTTCGATGAACGTCCAGTACTACAAGTTCGAGCTACTGCGGATCTTCCGCAACCGGCAGAGCTTCATGATCTCGCTGATCCTGCCGCTGGTGCTCTACCTCTCCATCGCCGGCAACAACCGGCACGAGCGGATCGGCACGCTCAGCCTGCCCACCTACTTCATGGCCGGCATGATCGCCTTCGGCGGCATGGGCGCGGTGATGAGCGGCGGCGCCCGGATCGCGATGGAACGGGAACTCGGCTGGACCCGCCAGCTGCGCATCTCGCCGCTGTCGGCCCGGGCGTACCTCCGGGGCAAGGTGCTCGGCAGCTACCTGGTCGCCTGCTGCACCGTCGCGGTGCTGTACACGGCCGGTGCCTTCATGGGCGTCCGGATGCCGGCCGGCCGGTGGCTGGAACTGACCTTGCTGGTGCTGCTGTCGCTGATCCCGTTCGCGGCCCTGAGCATCATGCTCGGCCACCTGGTCCGGGCCGACGCGATGGGCCCGATCATGGGCGGCGGGCTGTCCTTGCTGGCCATCTTCGGCGGCGCCTTCGGCCCGATCGGCGGCGGCGTGATCCAGCGGGTCGCCGAGTTCCTGCCGTCGTACTGGACGGTGCAGGCCGGCCACGTGGCGCTCGGCGGTGACCCGTGGGGCAGCCGGGGCTGGCTGACCACCGGGGTCTGGTCCGCGCTGCTGGTCTACGGCGCGGTCTGGGCGTACCGGCGAGACACCGGCCGGGCCTGACCGGGCTCGGCCGCATGCGGTGGATCGCGATGCTGGTCTACGTCGCGGTGCTGACGGTGGCCGCCCGGTGGTTGCCGGCGCTGCCGGTGGTCGCCTGGTGCGCGCGATGAGCGGGGTGCACGGGTGACCGGGCAGGATCACCGCATGGCGCAGGATCAGCACGGCATCCGGTTGGCCGGCTCGGAGTACGCCCGCTCGTTCGGTCCGGCGGCCGAGCGCTACCACCGGCTGCGACCGGGCTACCCGGCCGAGGCGGTCGACTTCGTGTTGCACGGCCGGTCGCCGGGCCGGCTGCTCGACGTGGGCGCGGGCACCGGCAAGCTGACCGCGCTGCTGGTGGACCGGGCCGAGCAGGTGATCGCGGTGGAACCGGACGTGCAGATGCGCCAGGTGCTCAGCCAGGCCGTGCCGGCCGCCCAGGTCCTGGCCGGCAGCGCCGAGCGGCTGCCGGTACCCGACGCCAGCGTGGACGCGGTCTTCGCCGGGCAGGCCTTTCACTGGTTCACCCGGCCGGACGCCGACCGGGAGCTGGCCCGGGTGCTGCGGCCGGGCGGCGTGGTCGGGCTGATCTGGAACCTGCCCGACATCACCCGGCCCTGGGTGCCGGAGCTCTACCGGGCCACCCGGCGGCCGGACGTGCCCTGGTCCACCGACGACGACGACCTGGACACCACCCTGTTCACCCCCACCGAGGTGCACTGGACGCCGTGGACCCAGCAGCTGCCGGGCTTCGCCGGGCTGCGCGAGCTGGTGCACACCTGGAGCTGGGTGCTCACCCGGCCGGCCGCGGAGCAACATGCCGTCGACGAACGGCTGCGGGTGCTGGCCGGCCGGCATGCCGAGTTGCAGGGCGAGACCATCGAGTTCCCGCACCGGACCAAGACGGTCCGGCAGTACCTGCGCTAGGTCGACGGCTCGGCTGCGCGCTCGCTCCTAGCCTCGCTCGTACCTCGCTCGATGCTCGCCTCGCTCCGGCTCAGGTGTTGCGTTCGAAGATCAGCCGCAGCCCGAGCAGGGTGAGGTCCGGCTCGTGCCGGTTGACCGTCTCGCAGTGCTGGACCACCAACGGGGCCAGGCCGCCGGTCGCGATCACCGCCACCGAGTCCGGCGCGGCCGGGTGCAGGCTTCGCGCGATCCGCCGGACGATGCCGTCCACCTGGCCGGCGAAGCCGTACAGGATGCCGGACTGCAGCGCCTCCACGGTGTTCTTGCCGATCGGCGAGCGGGGCGTTACCAGTTCCACCTTGCGCAGCTGGGCGGCCCGGGCGGCCAGTGCGTCCAGCGAGATCTCGATGCCCGGTGCCAGTGCGCCACCGAGGAACTCGCCCTTGCCGCTGACCACGTCGAAGTTGGTCGAGGTGCCGAAGTCCACCACGATGGCCGGGCCGTCCACCAGGTGATGGGCGGCCAGGGTGTTCACGATCCGGTCGCTGCCCACCTCCTTCGGGTTGTCGAACAGCAGCGCGACACCGGTCCTGATCCCGGGCTCGACCAGCACGGTGGGCACGTCCGCCCAGTACCGGGCGAGCATGGTGCGCAGTTCCCGCAGTGCCGCCGGCACCGTGGAGCAGCCCGCCACCCCGGTCACCGCCACGTCGGCCAGCAGGCCGCGGAAGGTCAGCATCAGCTCGTCGGCGGTGTTGCGGGCGTCGGTCTTGATCCGCCAGGAGTGCACCAGCCGGTCGCCGTCGAAGGTCGCCAGCACGGTGTTGGTGTTTCCGATGTCGATGCAGAGCAGCACGCACGCAGCCTAGACAACGTCCTGG
>DASUAC010000453.1:0-4121 GCA_035763985.1 Jatrophihabitans sp.
CCGCAGCACCGCGTCGTCGGGCGCCCCGCTCGGGTCCAGCGCCGAGACGAAGCTGATGCGGCCGTCGGTCAGCGTGCCGGTCTTGTCGGTGACGAGCACGTCGAGGTCACCGAGATCCTCGATGCACACCAGCCGCTTGACCAGCACCCGGCGGCGGGCCAGTTGCCGGCAGCCGGCGGCCAGGCCGGTGCTGACCACCGCCGGCAGCAGTTGCGGTGTGATGCCGACTGCGATCGCCAGCGAGAACAGCAGCGAGTCGATCAGGCTGCGCTGCAGGATCAGGTTGGTCACGAAGATCAATGAGGTCAGCACGAGGGCGACCTGCAGCAGCAGCATGGAGAACTGCCGCAACCCGACCTGGAAATCGGTCTCCGGTTGCCGTTGGCCGAGCGCGGTCGCGATCCGGCCGAACTCGGTGCCGCTGCCGGTGGCCACCACCACCCCGGCCGCCGAACCGGCATGCACCACCGTGCCCATGAAGGCGATCGATCGCTGATCGCCGATCGCCAGGCCGGCCGGGGTCGGCTCGGCCGACTTGGTCACCGGCAGCGACTCTCCGGTCAGCACCGCCTCATCGCACTCCAGCTCGGTCGCCCGGATCAGCCGCAGATCGGCCGGTATCACGGTGCCCAGCGACAGATGCACCAGGTCGCCCGGCACCAGGTCGACCACGCCGATGCTGCTGACGACCCCGTCCCGTACCACCAGCACGTTGTGCCGGACCTGGTTGTGCAATGCCTCGCTGGCCCGTTCTGCCCGGTATTCATTGAAGAATCCGAGACCGATGCTGGCGGCGAGGATGGTCGCGATGAGCAGCGCGTCGGCGCGTTCGCCGAGCAGGAACGACAGCCCGGCGGTGGCCAGCAGCATCAGCAGCAGGGCGCTGCGGAACTGCCTGGCCAGCACCGGCCAGGGCCGGGCCCGGTGGTCGCGCAGGGCGTTCGGGCCCAGCCGGGCCAGCCGCCGAGCGGCTTCGGCCGTGGTCAGGCCGGATTCGGACGAGCCGAGTTCGCCCAGCACCTCGGACGCGTCCAGGGTGGCGGCCTCGGCGGCCGGCAGGCCGAGATCGGGTCGGGCGGCCGGCAGGCCGAGATCGGGTCGGGCGGCCGGCAGGCCGAGATCGGGTCGGGCGGCCGACAGGCCGAGATCGGGTCGGGCGGCCGGCAGCTCCGGGCCGGGTTGGGTGGCCGGCGCGCCGGTGGGCACCGACAGGGTGCTGACCGGCGCAGCGTTGCCGGGTTGGGGGTTGCCGGGTTGGGAATTGCCGGGCTGGGTGTCGCCCGGCCGAGCGTGGCCGGCCGGTGCGCTGCCGGTGGCACCGTTCGATCTGGTGCCGGCAGCACCCGAACTGGCCATGCTTACAGTGCAGCCCAGCCGGTCCGGATTGGGCAGGGGCCGAAGGTCCCGGATCCGGCTGCGCAGGTCATATCGCGCCGGCGCCTGACAGGCCGCCGACCGGGACTTCCGCCGAGGACGGGTAAGGACTTTCGCGATCACGGTGGGGACCTTCGGCAGCAGACCAGGCAGCCGGCCAGCGGCACGCTGCTACTACTGCGGGCAACCAAGCCCACCACCACGTCTAACAAGGAGAGGGTCATGCAACGCAAAGGACTCGATCGGCTGGTCAGCTGGATTGGGCTGAGCCTGGCGGCGCTCCTGGTGGTCGCCGGCGCGCTGCTCACCTGGGCGCACAACTTCGTAGGCAACGAGGTGCACAAGCAACTGTCGGCCCAGCAGATCTACTTCCCGGCCAAGGGCAGCAAGGCGATCAGCGGGCCGGAGTTCCAGGCCCTGCAGCAGTACGCAGGCCAGCAGCTGACCACCGGAGCGCAGGCCAAGGCCTACGCCGACCACTTCATCGCCGTGCACCTGAACGAGATCGGCGGCGGCAAGACCTACGCCCAGCTCAGCTCGCAGGCCCAGGCCAACCCGTCGGACACCCAGCTGGCCGGCACGGTCAGCACCATGTTCCGCGGTGAGACGCTGCGCGGCCTGCTACTGGACGCCTACGCCTTCGCCACCATGGGCATGCTCGCCGGCATCGCCGCCATCGTCGCGTTCATCGGAGCCGGCGTGATGCTGGTGCTCTCGGCGCTCGGCTTCTGGCACGCGCGCCGCACTCCGGCCACCGAGCAGGTGCTGCCGGTGCCGGCGGCGCCGACCCCGGCCACCGTCGGCTGAGGGTCACGGCGAGGTAGCTTCAACCCCACACATGGCGTCGGGTCCACGTCCGAACAGGACGCGGGCCCGACTGCCGTTGTGCCACAGTTCCCCTGTGCCGCAGGCAACGCCCTGTGCCGCAGGCAACGCCCTGTGCCGCGCGGGCCGTTTCCTGGCGCGGCACGCAATTCCCTTGTGTCGCAGGCAATGTGTCGCAGGCAGTTCGCTGAGCGAGAGCACGGCGGACCCGGTGATCAGCACGAGGTGGCCGAAACCCCGCTTCGGGCACGGACCGCAGCGGCCGTGGGCCGGGCTCAGTCCATCAGCAGCTGGTCCAGCTCCCGGCGGTGGGACGCCGGGGTGGCCGGCGCGTGCCCGATCCGCAGCACCAGGTGCGGATGCCCGGCAACCGCCAGGGTGGCCTTCAGATGTTGCCGGGACTCCGGATCCTCGATGGCCTGGGTGAACAGGCTCATCGCGTAACCGTTCCGGGTGGCCTCCAGCCACAGCCGCTCCAGCGCCTGGCCGGTGCGCAGCCAGCTCGCCGGGTCGTCCTCGACGGAACTGAGCAGGAACAGGCACTGGCTGGCCGAGGACCGGGTGCGGGTGGGCAGCCAGCCCATGCCGCGGCTGTCGAAGTCCCGGATCGGCAGCTCGTCCTCCGAGTCTCCGCTCACCCGGGGTACCGCCATGGCCTGCACGCCGTCCGGACGTCGCGGGTCGTCGGTGGTCCAGGCGCGGATCTCGGCGCGATAGGCCGGATTCAGTAGGTGTTTGGCCTCGGCGTGCTTGGTGAGCTGGCTGACCAGCGTGCGGTCGGCGTGGCTGGTCAGCTCCACCAGCTGCGCGCCCTCGGTGGCGGCCGACTGCGCCAGTTGGTAACTCAGCTCGGCCGGTACCGGGTCGGCGAAGTACTCCCGCCGGTTGGACCGGCGACGGGGGATCCAGTCGAGAAGGCCGCCGATCGGCAGCCAGGACCCGACGCCGGTGCCGACCGTGATCCGGGCTACCAGATCGGGCACCGCCGGATCCGGCAGTACGGTCACCACGGCCTGATGGCCGGCCGCCGCGAGGCTGACCCGGGCATTGAACACCGCGCAACCGCAGCTGATCATCGTCTGCCGGCCATCCGGGTCGATCACCCGCAACTGGCGCAGCGGATCCCGATATATCTCGAGCGCATCGGGCTGCAGCCGGAACCGCCAGGGCTGGGTGTTGTGCACCGAGGGCGCCAGTCGCGCCTGCTCGGCTGCCTGACTGAGCAACTGGTGGTCGGCCGGGGCCTCCGGCGGCTGCCCTGCCAGTCCGGCGCTCGGCACGGCATGGTCGGTCATGGCGACCTCCGTTCAGATGTTTATCCCTAGTCCAACGGAGCAACCGGTACTTGGTCCAGAGCCGAAGGTCATCGGCGCGGATGAGCCGGTACCGCCCGGTTGAGGACGTTCGACCCTGCCGTGGCAAGGGTGTGGGTGATGAACTCGACATGGTTCGGTGGCAGATGTCTGCCGCCGGGGGGAGAACGACCGCGGTGCCGGCTGAGGGCTCTCAGTTGACCGCGAGGCTCGGAGGACGGCCATGGACAAGCCTCAGATCATCGTCGGGATCGACGGCTCCAGTACCGCCACGCAGGCGATGTACTGGGCCGCGATCGAGTGTGTGCGGCGTGGCGCGGAACTGGTGCTCGCGCACGCCGGGGACGCCGAGGCCGGTCCCTCGCCGGAGTCCGGGATGCCCACCGGTTATGGCCGTTCGCTGCTGGCCGAGGCCGAGACCGAGGTGTTCGAGAGCGCGTTGGACTGCCCGGTCTCCACCGTCATTGCACCGGAGAATCCGGTGCATCTGCTGACCCGGTTGAGCGAGCAGGCCGATCTGGTGGTGGTCGGCTCGCACGGGCTGGGCAAGCAGGCGAGCCTGCTGCTGGGCAGTGTGGCGTTCCGGGTGGCGGCACATGCCCGCTGCCC
>DASUAC010000454.1:0-2293 GCA_035763985.1 Jatrophihabitans sp.
CAGCAGCGGCGGCACGGTCAGCCTGCCCGGCGTCGGCATCAGCATCGGGACGGGCGGCATCAGCATCTCGGTGTCGCCGACCCTGCCGTAGCGTTCGGTCGTCCTGTCGTAGCCGTTCGGGCGCCTCTGCCGTAGCCGTTCGGCCGACCCTGCCGTAGCCGTTCGGCCAACCCTGCCGTAGCCGTTCGGTCGTCCTGCCGTAGCCGTTCGGCCGCCCCTGCCTTAACCGTTCGGCCGCCCAACCGCCGCGCTGCCGCGCACAGCCGGGCTGGCTAGGCTGGGCCGGTGTCTGCCAGCTCGGTCGGATCCGCGGCGTACGAGGTCGAGCAAGCCCTTATCGTGCCAGCCAATCCGTATGCGGCGGCGTTCTTCGACGTCGACAACACCATGGTGGTCGGTGCGTCCATCTACCACTTCGCCAAGGGGCTGGCCGCCCGCAAGTACTTCTCGACCGCCGACCTGCGCCGGTTCCTCTGGCAGCAGGTGAAGTTCCGCGCGGGTGGCGAGGGTCCGGACAACATCAGCAAGGCGCGCGAATCGGCGCTTGCCTTCGTGGCCGGCAAGTCGGTGGCCGAGATCGTGGCGATGGGTGAGGAGATCTACGACGAGATCATCGCCGCCCGGATCTACTCCGGCACCCGGGCGCTCGCCCAGCAGCACCTGGACGCCGGCGAGCGGGTGTGGCTGGTCACCGCGACGCCGGAGGAGCTCGCGCGCGTGATGGCCCGCCGGCTCAACCTCACCGGCGCGATCGGCACCCGGGCCGAGGAGCAGGACGGGCTGTTCTCCGGCCGGCTGATCGGTGAACTGCTGCACGGCGAGGCCAAGGCCGCGGCGGTACGCGAACTGGCCGAGCGGGAGGGCCTGGATCTGGCCCAGTGCACCGCCTACTCCGACTCGATCAACGACCTGCCACTGCTGACGCTGGTCGGCCGGCCGGTCGCGGTCAATCCGGACTCCGCACTACGGGACGAGGCACGCCGGCGGGGTTGGCAGATCCGCGACTTCCGGACCGGCCGGCGGGCGGTGCGGATCGGTATTCCGGCCGCGCTCGGGCTGGGTGCGGCCGGCGGCGTGGTGGCGGTCGGCATCGCGCTGGGCAGACGGCACGCCCTGGCCGGCCGAACGCACTGACCGAAGCCGTTCAGCGCCAGACCGACCTGCGCTGCATCAGCAGCCGGTACAGGTTGCCCTGGATCTGCTCGCGTACCCGGTCGGTCAGCTCGAACACCAGCATCGGGTCGTCGGCCGCCTCGGCGCCGTACTGCGCGGTCTCGATCGGCTCGCCGAACTCGATGTACCACTTGCTCGGCAGCGGGATCAGCCCCAGCGGACCGAGCCACGGAAAGGTCGGCGTGAGCGGGAAGTACGGCAGCCCGAGCACCCTGGCCAGCGTCCGGGCGTTGCCGAGCACCGGGTGGATCTCCTCCGAGCCGACGATCGCGGTGGGCACGATCGGCGCCCCGATGCGCAGCGCCGCCGAGACGAAGCCGCCGCGACCGAACCGCTGCAGCTTGTACCGCTCGGCGAAGGGCTTGCCGATCCCCTTGAAGCCCTCCGGCCACACCCCGACCAGCTCACCCTTGGCCAGCAGCCGCTCGGCGTCCGGGTTGCAGGCGAGCGTGCTGCCGGTCTTGCGGGCGAACTCACCCAGCACCGGGGTACGGAAGACCAGGTCGGCCCCGAGCATCCGCAGGAACCGGTGGTTCGGGGTCTCGTCGTGCACGGCGATCCCGACCATGACGCTGTCCAGCGCCCACAGGCCACCGGCGTGGTTGGCCACGATCAGCCCGGCACCGGTGGCCGGCAGGTGGTGCGCGCCGACCACCTCGGTACGGAACCAGCGCTGGTACAGCTGGCGGGCCACCGGCAGCACGGCGGTCTCGGTGAGCTCGGGGTCGAAGCCGAACTCGTCGACCTGGTAGTCCCCGGTCAGCCGCCGGCGCAGGAAGGCAAGCCATTCGGACAGCTGGCGCTCGAGGTCGGACGGCGGGCTGCCGTAGTCCTGGTCGGCCCGCAGCGGAATGACCTTCGCGGGCTCGCGGTGCGGCTCAGCCATGCCGGGCCTCCCGGTGGGTCGGCCGGGGTGGGTGCGGACCGCCGGCCGGACGGACGGGCGGCACCCGCAGCAGCCCGGCGAGCCGTTCCTCGGCGGCCGCGACCAGCTCCGGGCTGATCAGCTTGCTCACCGGCCGCCCGGTGAGCAGGGTGTCGAAGGCCGCTGACGTGTCGTAGCTGGGCAGATAGCCGAAGTCGTCCTTCAGCCGCTGGTTACTCACCACCCGGCCGAAGC
>DASUAC010000455.1:0-3652 GCA_035763985.1 Jatrophihabitans sp.
AACAACGCGATCAGGGCGAAGACCAGCAGGAACGTGTTGAAGAAACCGAGCGCCTTGCGTACGGCGTCCTGGCTCTCCTTGGTGATCTGCTTGCCGGTGAGCACCTCCAGGGACGGATCGTGCAGCGCCGCGCGCAGGCGATTGACCATCTGCTGCTGGGAAACGCCGCTCGCCGCGGCCACGTCGATCTCGTTCACCTTGCCGCGCTCGCCGAGCACCACCGCGGCGGTGGCCGGTTCGAACAACGTGATCGAGGCGCCCAGCGGGCTGTCCGCGTTACCCCAGCGGAAGATGCCGACCAGCGTGTACGTCGCCGGTGCGCCCTGGGTCAGCACCCGGACCCGGTCCCCGACGTGCAACTTCCCCACGTCGGCGGAGTGTTTGTCGATGGCGATCTCGGCCGCGGTGGCAGGTGGCCGGGAACCGGGCAGGAAGCGATAGGGGCTCATCGCCGGCACGTCGTTCCACGCCTCGCCGAGGGTGGGTGCGCCGGCGGCCGGGTTGCCGATCGCCTTGCCGTCGGCGCCGATCAGCTGGGCGTAGCCGTCGATGCTCAGCCGTACCGCGGTCACCCCCGGTACCTGCCGGATCTGGTCGGCCAGGCTGGCCGGGATCCGCGGTCTGGTGCTGGTGAAACTGGCCTGCGGGGTGAACGCCTCCTGGGCCCGCACGACCGCCGCGGTGCCGCGGTAGATGTCGCCGAACAGGCCGTCGAAGGTACGGCCGATGGTGTCGGTGAGCACCAGCGTGCCGGCGATGAAGGCCACGCCGAGCAACACCGAGAAGGCGGTGAGTGCATAACGGAGTTTGTGGCCGAGCACGCCCACCCAGGTGAGCCGCCACATGGTGAATCAACCTTCCAGGGCGCGCACCGTGTCCAGCACGGTGTCCGTGGTGGGTGCGTACAGGTCCTTGACGACCCGGCCGTCGGCCAGGAAGACCACCCGATCGGCGTAGCTCGCGGCATGCGCGTCGTGGGTCACCATGACCACGGTCTGGTGGTAGCTGTCCACGGCGGCGCGCATCTGGCCGAGCAACTCGTTGGCGGAGTGCGAGTCCAGGTTTCCGGTCGGCTCGTCGGCGAAGACCAGATCCGGACGGGTGATCAACGCCCGGCCCATCGCCACTCGCTGCTGCTGGCCCCCGGACAGCTCGGCCGGCCGATGACGGAGCCGGTTACCGATGCCGAGCGCCGAGATCAGCGCGGCGAACCAGTCGGGTTCGGCCTTCTCACCGCCGAGCGACAGCGGCAGCAGGATGTTCTCCTGCGCGGTGAGCGTCGGCACCAGGTTGAAACTCTGGAAGACGAAACCGATCCGGCGCCGGCGGAGCACCGTGATCTCCTTGTCGTTCAGGGTGCTCAGGTCGACATCACCGATCAGCACCCGGCCCGAGGTCAGCCGGTCCAGGCCGGCCAGGCAGTGCAGCAAGGTGGACTTGCCGGAGCCGGACGGCCCCATGATCGCGGTGAACTGGCCGGCCGGGAACTCGGCGGTGATGCCGTCCAGCGCCCGAACCGTGGTGGCACCGGTGCCGTAGATCTTGATCGCGTCGATCATCCGGGCGGCAACGGCCACGCCGCCGGACGGGATGCCCGATTCGCGCACAGAGGTAGCCGTCATGACGTCTCCTCGAGATTGTCGTTCAGTCTGCTCGTACGTCTCTCCCAAGTCAGGATGGCAAACCGGCCGGTGCCGCCGACAGTGGCTTTGGTCCCACCCTTTGTGCCATCATGCCCGGGAAATACCTTGCATTCATTGGTAATTCAGCACCCTTCTACGAGGCAGCGGTACTGGAGTCTCCCTAGGTTCGTCTCCTGCCGAGCTAGGTGTGTCTCCTGCCGCGCACGGGAGGATCGGATGACCGTCGACGACGGGCACCGCCGCCGATGCCGACGCCGCGCTGAAGGCTGTTCACCGTTCGCCGGGCCTGGGCCGGGGTTCGGTGGCTTTGAGCGGCTCGACGGTTCCGGGTCAGGCGTGGTCGATGACGCAGAACTCGTTGCCGTCCGGATCGCGGAGCACGATGAAGTCGGCGTCGTCCGGGTAGGGCCAATCCTCGACGTGGGATGCGCCGAGCCCGATCAGCCGCTCGACGTGTCGCGCCTGCCCGCTGGTGTAGAGGTCGAGGTGCACCCGCACCGGTTCGCGCGGCGGCACGTCGGTGAGCTGGAACGACACCGCCGGTCGTTGCCCGGCGGGATCGATGAGCATCATGAACTCCGGATCCCGGTCTGGCCCGCGTCGGACGTAGCCGAGCGCGGTGGTCCAGAACCGAACCGCACGCTCCATCTCCTGGACGTTGAGCACCACCGTCGCCAAGTGCAGATCGCCCACCGGCTCGTCGGTCATGATCGCGAGCGTGCTGCGGTCCGAGGCGGTGCCGAGGCGGCGTGGCGGTCTGAGAGACTTATCCCTGGCGGCCCCGTTCCGGGCCGTGGGCCTCTAGCTCAATGGCAGAGCTGCGGACTTTTAATCCGTAGGTTGTGGGTTCGAGTCCCACGGGGCCCACTGTTTACGGGCGGTACGATGACACTTCGAAAGAGAAGTCATCGAAAAGTCATCGTTTATGGCACGCTACCTCGCATGATCACCGCAGCTCGACATCCGCCGGCCGGCCGCCGTGGGTAGGCCGCCGACACCGGTCGGCAGCTACGGCGCGATCACCACCATGCCGACAGATGACGGGCAGTTCAAGGCCCGCTGCCGGTTCCGTGACCACGACGGAGTGACCCGGCTGGTGCAGCGCATCGGCAAGACGAAGACGGGTGCCCAGAACAACCTGAAGACTGCGTTGCGCGAGCGTCAGCGCACCGGTGGGGCCCAGATCAGTGGTGAAACAAGGCTGAAAGACCTCGGCAAAGTATGGCTGGCCGAGATCAAGGCCGACGAGGACATGGCCACCGGGACCAAGCAGCTGTACAGCTACGTGCTCAGCTCCTACGTCGAGCCGGCCGTCGGCGCGCTGCGGATCCGGGAAGCCACCGTCGAGCATCTTGACCGGGCGCTGGTGACGATCCGCGAGCGGCATGGTCGGGCCTCGGCGAAGTCTGCCAAGACAGTGCTGTCCGGGATGCTCGGCTACGCCGCTCGCCGCGGTGCGATCAACACCAACCCGATCAAGTTCACCAGCTCGATCCGCCGCGGCAGGAACAACACCAACCGGCCGCGGGCGCTCACTCCCCAAGAAACACAGGAGGTTCTGACCTCGCTGCGTCGCATGCCGCGCGCCGTCGACCTCGACCTGCCCGACCTGGTGACCCTCATGCTCGGCACCGGCTGCCGGATCGGCGAGGCCTGCGCCATGCGGGACGCGCTCAACGCCGAGGGCAAGCAACTGCTCGACCTTCAGGGCGGCACCTGGGAGATCAATGCCACGGTGATCCGGGTGCAGGGCGTCCGCCGGCTGGCGGAGCTACAGGCCAAGGGCAAGCTGAGCTGGGAGGAGCAGGAAGAGCTGGCCGTGCTGCTGAAGCACCCGCCCGGCCTGCACGTCCAGGAGCGGCCCAAGACAGGCGCCGGTTGGCGTCGGATCGCGTTACCCGCGTCCGTGGTCGACATGCTTCGCCGGCGCGAGCGGGAGCTACGGCTGCGTGGCCCGGTCGAGGTGATCTTCGGTTCGCCCCAGGCCCGTGCGTTGCGCGATCCGTCCA
>DASUAC010000456.1:0-14230 GCA_035763985.1 Jatrophihabitans sp.
CGTAGCAGGAGTACAGCGAGGCCGCGGCGTTCCGGCCGAAGATCGGGTACTTGGCGATCCACTGCCGGGCCTCCCCGGCCACCAGGGCATCGGTCACCTTCAGCCGGGAGTCGTTGCAGTTGACGGCCAGGTTGGCGTCCATGATGTTGGAGTAGTGGCCGGTGTCCTCGTCCCGTTCCAGGTAGGTGTCGGCCAGCGTGAACAACCCGGCGGCGTCGCCGTGCTCGGCCGAGATCAGCGCGTTGCCGAGGCTGGTCCAGTCGCTCTGGTCGTACAGCGCGGACAGCACCCCGATGGTCACGATGCCGCCGGTGGCGACCCGGGTCTCACCGTCGCGGCTGGAGTGGATCGGCTGTCGGTCGGCGGCGGCGATCATCGAGGTGACCACCGCCCGCGGGTTGCCGAGCACCGCGCAGGCCGGCCGGGCCATGCAGTCGGCGGCGAACTGGTCGAAGGCCTGCTCGAACGCCTTGGTCTGCTGCTCGTCCTGGGCCAGTTCGCTGGTCACCGGGTCCAGCGCGCCGTCCAGCACCTCGGCCCGGACGTGGGTCGGGAACTGGTGCGCGTACGCCGCGCCCAGCCGGGTGCCGTAGGAGAAGCCGAGGTAGTTCAGCTTGCTGTCACCGACCGCCTGCCGGATCAGGTCCATGTCCCGGGCGGTCTCCTCGGTGTTGTACTGGCCGAGCCCGCTGCCGTACTTGGCGACGCAGGCCCGCGCCACCGCCTGCGAGGCGGCCCGGGCCTGGGCCTGGCCGGCGGCGGTCCGTACGTCCGGGTCGGCGGCGGCCAGCCGGTCCTTCTCCCGATCGGGAATGCACTGCAGCGGCTGGGAAAGCCCGACGCCGCGCGGGTCGAAGCCGACCAGGTCGAAGTGGTTGAAGACGTCGTCGCTGAGCGCGTTCACCAGGCCGGCGGCCAGGTTCACCCCGGAGCCGCCCGGGCCACCCGGGTTGACCAGCAGTGAGCCGATCCGTTGCCGCTGCGCCTTGGGATGCACCTTGAGCACGAACAGCTGGATGGTGTTGCCGGCCGGCTTGGCGTAGTCCAGCGGCACCGACAGCTTGCCGCAGGAGAAGGTCATCTTCTTGGCCCGGCTGCCGCCGATGGCGGTCTGGAACTGGCTGCTGCAGTCGGAGAAGGCGATGCTGGCCGGCGACGGGGTCGCGGTCGGGCTGGCCGGGCTGGAAGGCGCCGAGGTGGCCGCGGTGCTGCTGCTGGTCCGGGTGGGGGTCGGCGCGGTGTGCCGCTTGCTCGAGGTGCACGACGTCAGCAGCAGGACGCTGACCGCGGCGGCGGTACCGGCGGTCAGGAGGCGAGAGGATCTGCTGCTGTGCTGCACCCGGTCGAGGCTACCGACCCCGGCTCGGCCGGCTGGCGGGTATCGGCTGGAGTGTGTCCCGGCTGACCAAGCTGTGATCCGAGGCGGCAAGATTGCGTCATGCAGTTGCCGGTGATGCCGCCCGTCGCTCCGATGCTGGCCAAGGCCGTGCCCACGATTCCGCCGGGCTGCTCGTACGAGCCCAAGTGGGACGGCTTCCGCTCGGTGATCTTCCGGGACGGCGACGAGGTGGAGATCGGCAGCCGGAACGAGCGGCCGATGACCCGGTACTTCCCCGAGTTGGTCGAGGCGTTCCGTACCGAGTTGCCGAACCGCTGCGTGGTGGACGGCGAGATCGTGGTGACCGCCGGCGGCGGGCTGGACTTCGACGCGTTGCAGCAACGCATCCACCCGGCCGAGTCCCGGGTCCGGCTGCTGAGCGTGCAGACCCCGGCGTCCTTCATCGCCTTCGACCTGCTGGCACTGGACGACGAGGACCTGACCGGCCGGCCGTTCGCCGAGCGGCGGCAGGCGCTGGAGCGGGCGCTGGCCGAGGCCCGGCCGCCGGTTCACATCACCCCGGCCACCGCCGATCTGCAGCGCGCCCAGCGGTGGTTCGTGGAGTTCGAGGGGGCCGGCCTGGACGGCGTGGTGGCCAAACCGCTGGACGGGGACTACCAGCCCGACAAACGGGTGATGTTCAAGATCAAGCACGAACGGACCGCCGACTGCGTGGTGGCCGGCTACCGGCTGCACAAGTCCGGCCCGGACGCCATCGGTTCGCTGATGCTCGGGCTGTACAACGACCGGGGCCGGCTCGCCTCGGTCGGGGTGATCGGGGCGTTCCCGATGGCCACCCGCCGGGCGCTGTTCGCAGAGCTGCAACCGCTGGTCACCGAGCTGGAGAGCCATCCGTGGAACTGGGCCGCGCAGCAGGAGGCGGCCTCGGCCCGGCACCCGCGGGCCAGCGAGTACTCCCGCTGGAACTCCGGCAAGGACCTGTCCTTCGTCCCGCTGCGCCCGGAGCGGGTGGTGGAGGTGCGCTACGACCACATGGAGGGCGACCGGTTCCGGCACACCGCGCAGTTCAACCGGTGGCGACCGGACCGGACGCCGGAGTCGTGCACCTACGAGCAGCTGGAGCAGCCGGTGACCTTCCGGCTCGGCGACATCGTGCCCGGCCTGGGCTGAGCCGCTGCCCGGCGCGAAGCACGCAACGTCCGGGGGCACCTGCCCTTTCCGCCAGGACGGCAGCAGCGCGCGTCACGCGGCGGGCGGCGCCAGCCGGTAGCGGGCGAACAGCGCGCCGTCCTCCTCGAGCAGCCCGGTCAGCTCCAGGTTGACCGGAAAGCCGGGCAGCTGGTCCGGGCCGGTGAGGATCCGGGAGCCGGCCGGGCCGGCCAGCATCGGCGAGTAGCTCAGGCACAGCTCGTCCACCACGCCGGCCGCCACCGCCCCGGCGAACAGCCGCGGGCCGCCCTCGCAGAGGATCCGGGTGTAGCCGAGTTCACGCAGGCCGGCCACCGCGGCGCCGAGGTCGACGCCGCCGGAGCCGTCGGCCGGCGCCTCGATCAGCTGCAGCCGCGCCCGGCCGCCGGCCAGGTCGATGATGTCGTTGCGCCGGCCGACCGGGGCCGCCGAACTGGTGATCAGCAAGGTGGGCGCCTCCTCCGCCCCGGCGTACAGCGGTGCCGACAGATCCAGTTCGAGGCTGGCCGACACCACCGCGATGGCGGGCGTCTCGGCCAGCCCGTACCCGGTCCGGACGGCTCGCCGGCCCGGCCCGGGCGCGGACGGCCGGTAGCCCTCGGCGGCCGCGGTGGCGGCACCGACCAGGATCACGTCGGCCAGGTCCCGCAGCGCGGCGAACACCCGGTTGTCGCCCGGCGTCTGCAGGCCGCGGGACAGACCGGCGGCGGTCGCCGCACCGTCCGCGCTGGCGATGAAGTTGACCCGGACCCCGCCGGAGTCCAGCCAGCCCTCGGCGTAGTGGGCGTGCAGGTCCACCTCGGCGGAATGGACGGGAAACAACTGCTGCATGCGCACATCACAGCACAATGCGGCCCGGTTCTCGTGCCGGCCCGGCTCGTCGACCGTCGCCGGCGAGCCGCGAGACCGTGTCCGGTATGTCGGTTAATCAGTTGTTCAGCGATGGGACGCTCGCCGGCGGATACCGTAGAAGTGCCGGCGTGCACCCCGCGCGCCGGTTCGACTTTCCTCAGCGCTGGCTGTGTGATTTGCCATCACCTTCGAGGAATCCGGCGCGGCGGTGAATAAAACGTCGCCGCGGCGGTTAAAAAAGTCGGACACCGGCCGATGCTGTTGCAGATCGGACGGTGGCCCGATCGCCTGCGTCGAGGGACTGACGCTGCGCGGTCTGCTGTGCTGATCGACAACCTAAGGAAAGCTGATCGACAACCGAACAGACAATCCTCGAACCACGAACGAAGCCAACCCCCGACGATGACCACCCGAACCCACGGGTGCCGCACCACTAAGAGGACCTGCCGTGACGACGACGATGATCATGCCCTCCCTGTCCCGTTCAGCGCGGGCAGCACTGCTGGCCCGGCTGGAGGATCTGCAGGCGCAGCGCGCCCAGGTGGCGCTCGAGAGCATCCCCGCCACGGGTGCCGGCGATGCGGCCGACCACGCCGGCAACGTCGAGGCCTTGGTCCGGTTGGGCGAACTCGACGCCCGGATCGCCGTGCTGCAGGTGCAGTTGCAGGCGCCCGAGGCCGACTCCGTGCCGGCCAGCGCCGCCGAGCTGGGCAGCCTGGTCCGGATCCGGTTCGACGACGACGAGGAGACCCAGGACTACCTGATCGGACTGGTCGAACAGGCCGGCTCCGGCGTCGAGGTGATCACCCCGACCAGTCCGCTCGGTTCGGTGCTGCTGGGCGCCCGGCCCGGCGACCGGCTCAGCTACAAGGTCGCCAGTGGCGCGACCATGCACGTGACGCTGGAGGAGATCGCCGGCTGATCCGGTTGCTGCGCCTACCGTTTCTCCGTACCGTTCGGCCATGACCGTTCGGCTCGCTGACCGGCTCCGGTTGGTCGACGGGCCGGTGAACCTGCTCGGCTATCCGGCCGACGGCACCCCGTTCGCGCCGGGCGGCAAGGCGCGTACCAAGCAGGCGTTGGACCGGCTCGGGCCGGTGCTGGCCGAACGTCAGGAGATGCTGTTCGCCGCCGGCCAGACCGGCGATCCGCGCCGGGTGCTGCTGGTGCTGCAAGGTACCGACACCTCCGGCAAGGACGGCACGATCAAGCACGTGGTGGGCCAGGTCGGCCCGTCCGCGGTACGGATCACCGCGTTCAAGAAACCCACCCCGGCCGAGGCGGCGCATCACTTCCTGTGGCGGATCCGCCGGGCGCTGCCGCCGGCCGGGTTGATCGGGGTGTTCAACCGCTCGCACTACGAGGACGTGCTCTCGCCCCGGGTGCACGGGGTGATCGACGAGCCGGCCTGGCAGCGCCGGATCGCCGAGATCAACGCGTTCGAGGCCGAGCTGGCCGAGGCCGGCACCGTGATCGTCAAGTGCTTCCTGCACATCGGCTATGCCGAACAGCGGCAGCGGTTGCTGGACCGGCTGGCCGATCCGACCAAGCAGTGGAAGTTCAACCCCGCCGACCTGGCCGAGCGAGCCCGCTGGTCGGAGTACCAGGCCTGCTACGCCGACGTGCTCGAGCACACCGACACCGCCGCCGCGCCGTGGTACGTGGTGCCCAGCGAACGCAAGTGGTACCGCAACTGGGCGGTGGGCCAGTTGCTGGCCGACGCCCTGGCCGAACTCCGGCTGAGCTACCCCGGCCCGGGCTACGACGTCGCCGAGATGCGGGCCCGGCTGCAGCCGCCGCACTGACCGGTCGTGCTCCTCGGCGTCCGGCGCGGGTGTTCCGTCCCTGCCCGCTAGACTCGACCGCACTGAAGGGGAGTAACCCGTCCTCGGCAACTCGTCAGCACGAGCCCGCCCGCTGCGGGCTCCGGGACGCCGGCCCGGCTCCGATCGGGCGGGGTGAGACCTTCGGCAGCTTGCCGGCGCCCGCCGGCCGCGGAGCTGACCGGAGGTAGCGAGAGTGCATGTCACGTCCTGGGTGTGGTTGCTCACCATCGCCGTCGCGCTGGCCTTCCTGGCCGCCGACATCGTGCTGCTGGCCCGCCGGCCGCACGAGCCGTCGCTTGCCGCCTGCGCGGTCGGCCTCGGCGGCTACGTCGCCGCCGCGCTGGCCTTCGGCGCCGGCGTGCTGGTGCTGTCCGGCAGCCGGTACGGCATCGAGTTCTACGCCGGCTGGCTCACCGAGTACTCGCTGTCGGTGGACAACCTGTTCGTGTTCCTGCTGATCATGGCCAAGCTCAAGGTGCCCCGGTCGTTGCAGCAGGAGGCGCTGCTGATCGGCATCGTGCTCGCGCTGGTGCTGCGCGGGGTGTTCATCGGCATCGGCGCGGCGGCGATCAACGCCTTCGCCTGGGTGTTCTACCTGTTCGGGGCGTTCCTGATCTACACCGCAGCCAAGCTGGCCCGCGGGTACGCGGCGCATGCCGAGGGCGGCGAGGACTACCGGGACGGCCGGCTGGTGCGCTGGCTGCGCCGGCGGATCCCGTCCACCTCCGACTTCGCCGGACCGCGCCTGACCGTCAAGCGGGACGGCCGGCGGCTGGTCACCCCGATGCTGCTGGTGACGGTGGCACTCGGCACCACCGACCTGCTGTTCGCGCTGGACTCGATCCCGGCGATCTACGGCCTGACCCACGAGCCGTACCTGGTGCTGACCGCGAACCTGTTCGCGCTGATGGGACTGCGCCAGCTGTATTTCCTGATCGGCGACCTGCTGCGCCGGCTGGTCTACCTGAGCCTCGGCCTGTCGGTGCTGCTCGGTTTCATCGGCGTGAAGCTGATCCTGCATGCCCTGCACGAGAACACCCTGCCGTTCGTCAACGGCGGCGAGCCGGTGGGCTGGGCGCCCGATGTCCCGACCTGGCTGTCGCTGGCCGTCATCGTGGCGGTGCTGGCGGTGACCACGGTGGCCAGCCTGACCCGGTCGGCCCGGCTCGCCCGGTCGGCCGGCCGATGACCGCTCGTTGTTGTCGGTGGCAGCTCGTACTGTGGTCGCATGCGGGTGAAGAGCGACATCGTCCCCACCACGGGCAAGTTCGAGGTGATCAGCGAGTACCAGCCGTCCGGCGACCAGCCGACCGCGATCGCCGAGCTGGAGCGGCGGATCCGCAACGGCGAGCAGGACGTGGTGCTGCTGGGTGCCACCGGCACCGGCAAGTCGGCCACCACCGCCTGGCTGATCGAGCGGCTGCAGCGGCCGACCCTGGTGATGGCACCCAACAAGACGCTGGCCGCCCAGCTGGCCAACGAGCTGCGCGAGATGCTGCCGAACAACGCGGTGGAGTACTTCGTCAGCTACTACGACTACTACCAGCCCGAGGCCTACGTCCCGCAGACGGACACCTACATCGAGAAGGACTCGGCGATCAACTCCGAGGTGGAGCGGCTGCGGCATTCGGCCACCATGTCGCTGCTCACCCGGCGCGACGTGGTGGTGGTGGCCACCGTGTCCTGCATCTACGGCCTGGGCACCCCGCAGGAGTACGTCGACCGCTCGGTACGGCTGCGGGTCGGCCAGCAGGTCGAGCGGGAGACCATCCTGCGCGGGCTGGTGAACGTGCAGTACGCCCGCAACGACCTGTCCTTCACCCGCGGCACCTTCCGGGTGCGCGGCGACACGGTGGAGGTCTTCCCGGTCTATGAGGAGCTGGCGATCCGGGTGGAGATGTTCGGCGACGAGATCGAGCGGCTCTACTACCTGCACCCGCTCACCGGCGAGGTGATCCGGGAGGTGACCGAGGTCTTCATCTTCCCGGCCACCCACTACGCCGCCGGCCCGGAACGGATGGAACGGGCCATCGCGGGCATCGAGCACGAGCTGGAGCAGCGGCTGGCCGAGCTGAAGAGCCAGGACAAACTGCTGGAGGCGCAGCGGCTGCAGATGCGCACCAGCTACGACATCGAGATGATGCGCCAGGTCGGCTTCTGCTCGGGCATCGAGAACTACTCGCTGCACATCGACGGCCGCCGGCCGGGGAGCGCGCCGAACTGCCTGCTCGACTACTTCCCGGAGGACTTCCTGCTGGTGGTGGACGAGTCGCACGTGACCGTCCCGCAGACCGGCGGCATGTACGAGGGCGACATGTCGCGCAAACGCACGCTGGTCGACCACGGCTTCCGGCTGCCCAGCGCGATGGACAACCGGCCGCTGAAGTTCGAGGAGTTCGTCGAGCGGATCGGCCAGACCGTCTACCTCTCGGCGACGCCGGGCCCGTACGAGCTGGCCAAGACCGGCGGCGAGGTGGTCGAGCAGGTCATCCGGCCGACCGGTCTGGTGGACCCCGAGGTGGTGGTCAAGCCGACCAAGGGCCAGATCGACGACCTGGTGCACGAGATCCGGGTACGCGCCGAGAAGGACGAGCGGGTGCTGGTCACCACGCTCACCAAGAAGATGGCCGAGGACCTCACCGACTACCTGCTCGAGCTGGGCATCCGGGTGCGCTACCTGCACTCGGAGGTGGACACGCTGCGCCGGATAGAACTGCTGCGCGAGCTGCGGATGGGCGAGTTCGACGTGCTGGTCGGGATCAACCTGCTGCGGGAGGGGCTGGACCTGCCCGAGGTGTCGCTGGTCGCGATCCTGGACGCCGACAAGGAAGGCTTCCTGCGTTCCGGCACCTCGCTGATCCAGACCATCGGCCGGGCGGCCCGCAACGTCTCCGGCCAGGTGCACATGTACGCCGACACGGTCACCCGCTCGATGGCGCTGGCGATCGAGGAGACCAACCGGCGCCGGGCCATCCAGATCGCCTACAACGAGGCCAACGGCATCGACCCGACGCCGCTGCGCAAACGGATCTCCGACATCACCGAGATGCTGGTCCGGGAGGCAGAGGACACCGACGAACTGCTCGGCGCGGGCGCTCCGGTGGGTGGCTCGGGCCGCTCGCAGTCCCGGGGCAAGACTCCGACGCCGGGTCGCGGCGGCCGCGGTGTTCCGTCCGGCGGCGTGGTCGGCATCGGGGCGCATGCCGAGGGCGGCCTGGACGTGGCCGCCATGCCACGGGCCGAGCTGGCCGATCTGATCCAGCAGCTCAACGAGCAGATGCTCAGCGCCGCGCGCGAGCTGCAGTTCGAGGTGGCGGCCCGGCTTCGTGACGAGATCAGCGAGCTGAAGAAGGAGCTGCGCGGCATGGACGCGGCAGGCGTCCGGTGACGGCGGGCGGCCGGCACGGTCTGCGCGTTCAGATCTCGATCGACTGTGCCGACCCGTCGGCGATGGCCGCGTTCTGGAACACCGCGCTCGGCTATGTCGGGCAGCCACCGCCGGAAGGCTTCGCCAGCTGGGCGGACTTCGCCGATTCGGTCGGCATGCCCGCCGAGCGGCACGGCGACATCGACTCCTCGGTGGATCCGGCGGGCGTCGGTCCGCGGCTGCTGTTCAACCGGGTGCCGGAGGGCAAGGTGGCCAAGAACCGCTGGCACCTCGATGTGAACGTGGGGGCCGGACTGCGCGGCGGTGAGCGGCAGGCGGTGGTACGCGAGCACGCCGCGCGGTTGGTGGCAGCAGGTGGCACGCTGGTGGGGGAGCGGCAGGACGAGTTCAGCTGGTGGATCGTGTTGACCGACATCGAGGGAAACGAGTTTTGCCTGCAGTGACTGAATATTCGACCGCCCCGCCGGTTCGTCGCCGGCGGCGGCGAGGGCGTGGCTTGCTGATCGTGCTGATCGTGTTGGTGCTGCTGGTGATCGCGGCCGACCGGATCGGCGTGCTGGTGGCCGAGCGGATCGTCGGGCAGAAGGTGCAGTCGTCGCAGGACCTGAACCGGCGCCCCGCGGTGCACATCGAGGGTTTCCCCTTCCTCACCCAGGTGATTGCCAATCACTATGAAGCGGTACGGCTCGACTCGAGCCAGCTCACCGTGGGTGACCGGACCAAGCGGGTGACGCTGGATGCGCTGGATGCTCGGCTGACCGGCGTCCGGGCGACCAACCACTTCTCCGGCGTGACCGCCGATCGGGTGGTCGCCACCGCGCAGATCGGCTACCCGGAGCTGTCCCAGCTTCTCGGGGTACCGATCAGCTACCAGCCGGGCGGCCGGGTGCAGGCGAGCAGATCGGTCACCGTGCTGGGGCAGACGATCACCGGCACCGTGAGCGCGCGGGTGACCGTGCCCGGTGGTGACACGCTCGGTTTCTCCGACGTACGGGTCGGCGTCGCGAACACCGGTATCCAGCTGCCCCAGGCCACCGTCAACGAGTTGACCTCAGTGTTCGCGCAGCAATTGTCCTTGACCGGACTGCCATTTCGGCTTCGGGTGGATCGGCTCGACGCCACCCCACAGGGCGTGAGCCTGACCGCCACGGCCACCGACGTGAGCCTCGGCTGACCGGCCCGGTGCGGCTGCCCTGACGGCGGGCGCTTCGCCGGTCCGGTGTGCGGCGGACCGGCCGGGTGCGGCGGGCGACTCGCCGGCAGGGTGCGGCTGCTCTGACGGCGGGCGACTCGCCGGCCTGGCTCGTCAGGTCCGGTCCTCGGCGCGGGCCAGCCGGGACGGCCACCAGAGTCGGCTGCCGATCTCCAGGCCCAGCGCCGGCACCAGGATCGATCGCACCACGATGGTGTCCAGCAACACGCCGAACGCGACGGCGATGCCGACCTCGGCCAGGAACACCAGCGGCACGATGCCGAGCACCGCGAAGGTCGCCGCCAGTACGACGCCTGCCGAGGTGATGACGCCGCCGGTCACCGCCAAGCCCTGCCGGAGCCCTTCCCGGGTGCCGGCCCGTACCGACTCCTCTCGCACCCGGGTCATCAGGAAGATGTTGTAGTCGATCCCGAGCGCGACCAGGAAGATGAACGCGAACAGCGGGAAACCCGGGTCGGAGTTCTTGAAGTGGACCAGGTGGTTGAAGATCAGCGCGCAGCCGCCGAGTGCGGCCGCGAACGACAGCAGCACCGTGGCCACGAGCAGCAGCGGCGCGACGAGTGCCCGCAGCAGCAGGGCGAGTACCAGCAGGATGACCACCAGCACGATCGGGATGATCAGGTTGCGGTCATGCCGGGACGCCTGCTGGCTGTCATAGGTGATCGCGCTCTGGCCGCCGACCTCGGCGTTCGCGCCGGGGATGGCATGCACGGCGGACCTGATCCGTTTGACCGTGTCGATCGCCTGGTCGGTGTCGTAGCGGGCGGTCAGCTGTGCATCGATGGCGATCCGGCCGCCGACCGGCTGGACCTGCGCCTGTGGCGGCGGGCAGCCGGAGCCACCGGCTGCGCCGGCCAGTTTGGCGTAGTCGGTCATCACGCAGACCGCCCCGGGACCGGTCGCCACGCCGGGCAGCCTCGACACCACGGCGATCACCTGATCGGCCTGCGCGGTGTTGCTGAGGATGACGGCCGGCGCTCCGGCGCCCTGCGGGAAGCTGGCGTCGAAGATGCGCTGGCCGGCCACCGAATCGGGCTTGTTGGTGAAGGCATCGGTCAGGGCCAGCCCGCTGGACCGGAGCTGGCTGATCGCGCTGGCCAGCGCGATCAGCACCAGCACCGTGACGATCCAGGCCGGCCTGGCGTGCCGACTGAGCCAGCCGGCGAACCGCTGCCACCGGGCATGCGCCGTAGCCGTGCCGGAAACCGCCGTGCCGGCAGCCGGGGCACCGGAAACCGGGGCACCGGTAACCGCCGCACCGGAAGCGAGGGTGCCAGTGACCGGCGTACCGGTGACCGCCGCACCGGAAGCGAGGGTGCCGGCCGGCGCCAGGCGCGGGATGCGCGGCCAGAAGATCCAGCGGCCGACGAGCAGTGACAGCGGCAGGAAGGTCAGCATCACGAAGACCGTGCAGGCAATGCCGATCGCACATACCGGGCCGAGGCTCCGGTCGGAGTTCAGCTGGCTGAACAGCAGGCAGAGCAACCCGATGATCACGGTGCCCCCGGACGCCACGATCGCCGAGGCCGAACCTCGCCAGGCAGCGATCATCGCGTCCACCCGATACGGATGGGTGTGCAACTCCTCCCGATACCGGCTGATCAGCAGCAGCGCGTAATCGGTGCCGGCACTGAGGATCAGCACCGACAGGATGCCCTGGCTCTGACCGTTGAGGGTGATCACGTCGTGCAGCGCCAACTGGTAGACGATGAACGAGGCGCCGCCCATCGCCAGCACCGCGCTGAACAGTGGGAAGAACCAGAGCACCGGGCTGCGGTACACCACCAGCAGGATCGCGATCACCACGAGCGCGGCCACCCCCAGCAGCACGCTGTCGATGCCGCTGAACGCATCCGACAGTGCCACCTGCAGGCCGGCCGGGCCCGCACTGTGCACGACCAGACCGGCAGCCGCCGACGCCTTGGCCTGGGCAACCACCCGCTTCTCGACCTTGACCAGTTTGTCGGGGCTGACGCTGGCGCCCGACTGCCGGGCAACCAGCGGTACCGCGATGCTGGCCGTCCGCCCGTCCGCGGCGAACTGGGGCTGGCCCACCTGGTCGCCGGCAACCCCGGCAACGCTTCGGAACTGCCGCGCGGCGGACTCGATGGTCGTCCGGTCCGTGTCGGTGAGCCCGCCGGCCCGCTGGTACACGACGAAGCCCGGGACGGTCTGCACGCTGCTGAACTGCCGGACGGCCTGGTCGACCTTGGTCGACTCCGCGGACTTGGGCAGGAAGGCGGCGTTGTCGTTCTTCTGTACGGTGGTCAGCTTGCTCTGGTAGCCACCGCCGGCTCCGCCGAAGAGCAGCCACAACACACCCAGCGCGGCGATCAGCCAGAGCGTCTTGGCCCGGCGAGGGCGAGCCGGCAGGGCGGCGGGGCTACGTTGCTCGGTTCTGGTCATCGGGTGTCCGTTCGACGGCGATGATCACGGCTGGTTATTCCGCCGGAATTGACCGGGAATGATTACCGGTTACGCGATACGTGTGATGCGAGCGAGCAGAGGCCTCATATAGCCAACGAAATGCGCCCGGCCTCTGCCACCGTTCGGGCATTGAGCTTGCCGCCGGAACAGCAGCAACCGCCGTGGCGAATTGCGCGACAGCGGTCAAAACAATCTGAGTCGCCGGCCGTGGCCGACTGTGGCATTTTCGGAAGCGGGCATGGCTGAGCGGCCGAGCGCTCCAGGTGACAGAATTAGGCCCCTTCTCCAGGTGATTCGTTCGGGCGAACGAAAGGCTATGTCTTACACTGGGCATATGTCAACGCCTGGGAGGACTCCGCCGGCACGCCCCCAGGAACCCGGCCCGGCGTCGATCGGCCGTCCGGACCCGGGCATGGATCCAGCGGCCGGGCCGAGTGCTTCCGACGTGCCGGGACTGGATGCCGACCTGATCGAGCGAATGAACCTGGCCGGCCGGAAGCTGAGCGCGGCCACCGTGCTCTTTCACACCACGTTGGCCCAGCTCCGCGGCCTGTCGGTGACCGAGGAGAAGGCGCTCGACCTGCTGATGCGGTCCGGCCCGCTCACCCATGCCGCCCTCGGTGAGCAGACCGGCTTGGCGCCGGCCTCGGTCAGCGACCTGATCGACCGGCTGGAGCGCAAGGGTTACGCCCGCCGGGTGCCGCATCCGCAGGATCGCCGGCGGGTGTTGGTCGAGGCGGAGGTCGATCGGATCGAGGCCGACCTGCTCCCGTTGTTCGCCGGCTGGATCCAGGATCTGCACGAGCTGTATCACCGGTACAGCCCCGCCGAACTGGAGCTGATCTGCGATTTCATGACCCGGGCGGCGGCGCGTCAGCAGGAGGCCGCGGCCCGGCTTGCCGCACCCTGAGCAGGATTCCGGCCGCCGAATGCGCTGAAACTGCTGCCCGAGCCGGGTTAGCACCGGCTAGGATTAGTCTTCCTATGAATATTCCTGGCGCTACCGAGCAACGGGGGGCGGTCTCGGCCGACGGCGACCTGCGGCTGTCCCCGCTGGCGGTGGCCATCCTGATCCTGCTGGCCCACGAGCCGATGCATCCGTACGGCCTGCGGCAACGGCTGCAGGAGTGGGACAAGGACCGGGTCATCAACGTCAACCAGCGCAACGCGATCTACTACACGATCGACCGGCTGCGCCGGGCCGGGTTGATCAACCTCCGGGAAACCGCCCGGCAGGACAACCGGCCGGATCGGTCGGTCTACGAGGCGACGGATGAGGGCGTCGCACGCGCTCGTCGCTGGCTGAGCGAAATGCTTGCCGCGCCGGTTTATGAGTACCCGACGTTCCCCGCCGCACTGGCCTTCCTGCAGTCAATCCCTGCCGAGGCCGCAGTCGCCGCGCTGGAACAACGGATGGCTGCGCTGGACGCCGACATCCGCCGGCTACGCCAGCACGTCGACTCCCACGTCGCTCGGTTCCCGGGTGGGGTGGACCGGATCTTCCTGGTCGAGGTGGAGTACCAGCAGGCCATGTGGGAGGCCGAACTCAACTGGGTCAGCCAGCTGGTGGCCGACATCAAGGCCGGCCGGGCCTGGGCCGGTGGCCTGGCCGGCATCGACACCGTGGCCGGCGATCAACCAGACTGACCCGCCGCACTCCGGATAGGCCGGCACTCCGGGCCGCAGCCCGGGCACCACCGCGAGGGACCGACCGGTTTCGAGGCCGGCCCGAGGCCGGACGGTGATCCTCGGTCGGGGCGAGGCCGGCTCGCCGCGGCACGAGGAGCGGTACATGCGCGCTTTCAACAGCACCGAGGCGAACCTGACCGCCGAGTACGGCATCCAGGTCGGCCGCTGGGAGCAATACCCGCAGACGGCCGATTTCCCGTTCCAGGTGATGTGGTGCGTGATCCCGGCCGCGCAGCAGAGCGCGCTCGACCAGCATCCCGAGCACGAGCTCGCGGTGGTGGTCAGCGGGCACGCCCGCTTCCAGGGCG
>DASUAC010000457.1:0-3919 GCA_035763985.1 Jatrophihabitans sp.
AGTCGTAGCAGTCCCGCCGATGTGCTGACATCCGGCGCGGTTATGGTCATGGCACTCCTCCCAGCCAGCGTGCGGGCACGCTTCGTCCCGCAATCACAAGGGTTTCGACGCTAGGCACGGCTGCTCGAGGCGACATCGAGCGGCGCCGACTCGTTCGGCCCGCCAGCGCCCCTCGAGCGCCGGCAACTACTCCTGATACGCGCCCAAGCTGGAGTGCCCAGAAATCCCATCGCCCCTGGAGAGGGAGACCGCATGTCCCCAATCGAAATACCGGTTCTCGTCGTCGGCGGTGGCCCGGTCGGCTTGTCGACCGGGCTTTTCCTCGGCCGGCACGGCATCTCCTCGATGTTGGTCGAGAAGCGGGACGGAACCTCGCTGCTGCCCCGTGCCCCGGGCCTGCAGGCCCGCACCATGGAGCTGTTCCGGGCGGCCGGGGTGAGCGATCGGATCCGCGCGCTGGAGATGGGGGATTCGCATCCCTACTTCGAAGGCGGCATCATCCGGGTGCGCACCTTCGCCGAGATCGACGACGCGGTGACGCTGGAGGCGCCCTCGCTGGACGGCCCGGACATCAGCCCGGAACGGGTGATGGGTTGCGGGCAGGACCGGTACGAGCGGGTGCTGGCAGAGCTGGCCGCCGCCGGCGGCTGCGACATCCGGATGAACACCCGGCTGGAATCGGTGGAACAGGACGCCGACGGGGTCACCGCCGAACTGGAGGACCTGCTCACCGGCGAGCGGTACCAGGTGCGTGCGCAGTACCTGATCGGCGCCGACGGCGCCTCCAGCACCACCCGCAAGCTGCTCGGCATCGAGCGGCACGGCCGGGGCTCGGTGTTCAACGCGCTGAGCATCTACTTCCGCTCGCCGGGACTGGAGCGGTTGCTCAAGGACCGCAAGTTCATCCTCTGCTACGCGACCGCCGCGCCCGGCACCATGATGGGCCTGTCCCGGCTGCACGGCTGCGACCCGTGGCTGGCCGCGCCGCTGTACTTCCCGGAGCAGGGCGAGCAGCCGTCGGACTTCACCGACGAGCGCTGCATCGACATCATCCGGACCAGCGCCGGCGATCCGGACCTGGACGTCGACGTGATGGCCAAGGTGCCCTGGGAGGGCGCGCAGCTGATCGCCGAGACGTTCCGGGCCGGACGGATCTTCCTGGCCGGCGACGCCGCGCACGTGCACCCGCCGGCCGGCGGGTTCGGTGCCAACACCGGCATCCACGACGCGCACAACCTGGCCTGGAAGCTGGCGTTCGTGCTCAAGGGCCAGGCCGAGGAGAGCCTGCTGGACAGCTACGACGCCGAGCGGCGCCGGGTCGGCGACGCGATGGCGCAGCAGGCGATGATCCGCAACCGGATCCGGCACGGCCACGCCGACGACGAGACCCGGGCGGCAATGGTCGACGACATCATCATCACCCTCGGCTACCGCTACACCTCGCAGGCGGTCATCGGCGAGCAGCAGAATCCGCCGGTACTCACGCCGCAATTGCAGCTGACCGGGCAGCCGGGCACCCGGGCTCCGCACGTCGAACTGGAGCGGGACGGCGTGCGGCTGTCCACCGTCGACCTGTTCTGGGACGAGTTCGTGCTGCTCACCGCCGACCGGACCTGGGCGGAGGCGGCCGAGCGGGTCGCCAAGCAACTGGCCACTCCGCTGCGGGTGCAGCTGATCGGACCGGACGGCGACCTGCGTCCGGTCGGCCGGGACTGGGCCGAGGCCTACGGGGTCCGGCCGGACGGCGCGGTGCTGGTCCGGCCGGACGCGATGGTGGCCTGGCGCAGCAGCGGCTCGGCCACCGATCCGGACGCCCGGCTGCTGGACGTGCTGACCACCGTCGGCGCCAGCCAGCGCTGAGCAGGGAGGAAACACCATGGATTTCGGAATATCCGGCAAGACCGTGCTGGTCACCGGTGGCACCCGGGGCATCGGCCGGGCCATCGTGCTCGGCTTCGCCCAGGCCGGCGCGCGGGTCGTCACCTGCTCCGCCAGCGGGGACGCGGCGGCCGACGAACTGGCCGCCGAACTCAAGCAAATCGGTGACGGGCACCGGGTGGTACGCGCCGACGTCACCGACCCGGTCGAGGTCGCCGGGTTGATCGACGGCTGCCGGGCGGAGTTCGGCCGGCTGGACGTGCTGGTCAACAACGTCGGGGTGGACGGCGCGGTGCCGTTCGCCGAACTGGAACTGGCCGAGTGGAACCGGGTGGTCAACCACAACCTGCTGCCCGCCTACCTGGTCACCCGGTCCGCGCTGGAACTGCTCACCGACGGAGCATCCATCGTGAACATCGGATCATCGGTCGCGTTGCGCGGCCGGGCGAACGGGGTGCACTACACCAGTTCCAAGGCGGCCCTGATCGGGTTCACCCGGGCGCTGTCGAAGGAGGTCGGCGAGCGCGGCATCCGGGTCAACACCGTCGCGCCGGGCCTCACCGAGACCGAGCCGGGGGCCGGCCTGCCGCCGGCCGCGGTGAGCCGGATCGTCGGCATGACCGCGCTCGGCCGGATCTGCCAGCCCGAGGACGTGATGTGGGCGGTGCTGTTCCTGGCCGGGGACGCCTCCCGCTACATCACCGGAGCGACCCTGAACGTGGACGGAGGCGTCTGATGTCTTACGCGGCGATCATGTATCGCGTCAAGCCGGGTCACGAGGACGAGATAGCCGAGATCTTCGCCGGCTTCCAGCGGATGAACACCCCGGTTTTCACTGATGATTCCGGCAACGAGGTGGGCAAGCTGCTGGGCACCGCGGTGTTCGTCAAGGACGACGTGGTGGTCCGGGTGATCCACTACGAGGGGGACTTCGCGGCGATCGGCCGGCATGTCGGCATGCAGCGCGGCGTGCACCTGATCGAGGACAAGCTGCAGCCGTACCTGGCCCAGCCGCGCGACACCCGGAATTTGGTCGATTTCCGAACCTATTTCGCCGACGCCACCATGCGTTCGGTCTCCGAGCTGACCGTCGACACCCATCCCTATTCGGAGCAGCCTCGATGAGCCGGATCACCGTGCTCGGGCTCGGTGCGATGGGGGCGGGCATGGCGCACGCGCTGCTGGACGCCGGCTTCGAGCTCATCGTGCACAACCGGACGGCGGCGAAGGCGCAGCCGCTGGCCGAGCGCGGTGCCCGGGTGGCCGGTTCGGTCACGGAGGCGGTGACCGGTGCCGGCACGGTGCTGGCCAGCCTGGCCGACGAGGAGGCGGTCACCGAGGTGCTGCTGGAGCAGGCGCTGCCGCGGCTGGCGCCGGGCACCGTGGTGGTCGACGCCTCGACCGTGTCACCGGAGTTCTCCCGGCAGGCCGAACGGCGGCTCGGCGAGTACGGCGTGCGCCGGCTGGAGGCGTGCGTGGTGGGCAACCCGCCGATGGCCCGCAACGGCCAGCTGCGCTGGCTGACCGGCGGCGACGCCGAGCTCGCCGAGGCGGTACGTCCGCTGCTGGTCGCCTGCGGCCAGGAGCATCGGCACCTGGGCCCGACCGGCAGCGCCAGCACCTTGAAGCTGGCGCTGAACCTGCTGCTCGGCGTGCAGACCGCCGGGCTGGCCGAGGCGGTCGGGCTGGTCGAGGCGGCCGGCGTCGAGCGGCAGGCGCTGCTGGACATGGTCGACCGCAGCGGCTGGCGTTAGCCGGTGCTGAGCTTCCGGGGGGAGTTCATGCGCCGGCGCAGCTATCTGCCGGCCGGGTTCCGTACCGCGCTGATGCACAAGGATCTCCGGCTGGCGCTGCAGGAGGCGGCGGCCGGCGGCGCAGAACTGCCGGTGACCCGGTGCGCCGCCGAGCGGTACGCGGCGCTGGCCGCCGACGGGCACGGCGACGAGGACGCGGCGGCGCTGGCGGAATCGATCCCGGTCCGGATCCGATGACGACTACCCTGGCCACCCTGGCGGTGATCGGCAGCGGCATGGTGGCCGGC
>DASUAC010000458.1:0-7334 GCA_035763985.1 Jatrophihabitans sp.
CGGCCTGCTCGACGCCGACATCTACGGCCACTCGGTGCCTCGCATGCTCGGCGTCACCGCCAAGCCCACGCAGGTCGAGCAGATGATCATGCCGCCGGTCGCGCACGGGGTGAAGGCCATCTCCAGCGGGATGCTGAAGAAGGGCAACGAGCCGCTTCCGCTGCGCGGGCCGATCCTGCACCGGCTGCTGCAGCAGTTCCTCGCCGACGTGTTCTGGGGCGACCTGGACGTGCTGCTGATGGACCTGCCGCCGGGCACCGGCGACATCGCCATCTCCCTCGCCCAGCTGGTGCCCTCGGCCGAGCTGCTGGTGGTCACCACCCCGCAGCTGGCCGCCCGGGAGGTGGCCGAGCGGGCCGGCTCGATCGCGCTGCAGACGCACCAGCAGATCGTCGGCGTGGTGGAGAACATGAGCTGGCTGGAGCAGCCGGACGGCTCGCGGCTGGAGCTGTTCGGCTCCGGCGGCGGGCAGGCGGTCGCCGAGTCGCTCTCGACGGCCACCGGCACCCGGGTGCCGCTGCTCGGCCAGGTGCCGATCGAGGTCGCCATCCGGCAGGGCGGCGACGACGGCCAGCCAGTGACGCTCGGCGCGCCGGAAACGCCGGCCGCCCGGGCGCTGGTCACGGTCGCCGAGACGCTGGCCGCTCGCCAGCGCAGCCTGGTCGGCCGGTCGCTCGGGCTGTCCGCAACCTCACGCTGAGCGGGGTCCGGCGGGTACGCCGGCTGTTCGCCCGGCGCCTTCCGGGTACGCCCGCCGGCCAGGTACGGCGGCTGATCGATCGGCGCCGGCGAAGGTGCGCCGCTGCCCGCCGGACTTGCCGGAGGCTCAGGTGGCGTCCGGGTCGTACGGCACGCCGGCCGGGTCCGGGTAGTACGGCGCCCGGTCCTGCTCGTACCGAGTGGAGGCGTCCGGGGCCGGCTCGCCGGCCGCCGGAGCGGCCGCCGCCGAATTCGCCGGCGCGGAATTGACCGGCACGGAATTGACCGGTGCCGAGTTGACCGGCACGGAATTGACCGGTGCCGAATTGAGTGGCGCGGAATTCACGGGGTTCGCCGCCGCCGGGCCGGCCGCCGGTTTGCGCGGCGGGTCGTCCTCGCCGCGCAGCGCCCGGGAGATGGCCTCCCGCGGGTTCAGGTTGGGCAACTCCTCATCACCGAGCAGCGCGTTCCGGATCGCCGTGCGTGGGTTGAGCGAGCGCAGGTCCAGGTCGGCGAACTCGGGCCCGAGCTCGTCGTTGAGCTGGCTGCGCGCGCCCTGGGCCAGGTCGCGCAGGGTGCGCAGCATCCGGGCGGCGTCCTTGGCCAACTGCGGCAGCTTGTCCGGGCCGAAGACGATCAGGGCCACCGCGACCAGGACCACCATCTCGAACGGCCCGACGTTGAACACCGGCCCAGCCTATGCCGCCGCCGGCCGGGCCGCCCAGTACCCGGCGTCCGGCCTGAGGTACGAGTTGCCCAGGGCTACGAACTGCCCAGGGTGACCGAGGCGGTGTGCGCCACCCCGGACCGGACGTAGCGCACGCGCACCGTCTGCCCCGGCTGGGACTCGGCCACCGCAACGGTCAGCGCGTCGCCGGAGGTGATGAGCTGCTTCTCGAACAGCGTGATCACGTCGCCCTCGCGCAGCCCTGCCCGGTCGGCCGGCCCACCCGGCACCACCTGCACCAGGTAGGCGCCGTCCTGGGTGCCGTCGGTGACGCTCCGGCTGCTCGCGCCCAGCTCGGCGTGCCGCACCTTGCCGGAGTGGATCAGCTGCTGCGCGACGTCGCGGGCGGTGTTGATCGGGATGGCGAAACCGACGCCGATGTTGCCGGACTGGCTGCTGCCGCTCTGGCCGAGCGAGGCGATGGCGGTGTTGATGCCGACCACCGAGCCGTCGGCGGCGACCAGCGCGCCACCGGAGTTGCCCGGGTTGATCGCGGCATCGGTCTGGATCGCATCGATCACCGCGTCCGGCTCGCCGTTCTCACCGGGCAGCCGCAGTGGCCGGCGCAGGTTGGACACGATGCCCGAGGTGACCGTGCCGTGCAGGCCGAGCGGGTTGCCGATGGCCACCACCGGATCGCCCACCGCGAGCGTCGAGGAGTCACCGAGGCTGGCCACCGTGAGCGAGGTCTTGTCCACCTTGACCACCGCGAGGTCGCTGCGCGGGTCGGTGCCGACCACCAGCGCCGGCGCGGACGTCTGGTCGGAGAACACCACCCGGATGGTGACCGAGCCGCCGAAGTTCACCACGTGGTTGTTGGTCAGGATGTAGCCGGCCTTGTCGATCACCACGCCGGAACCGGCGCCGGCCGCGTCGGCGGACCGTACGTCGATGGACACCACCGCCGGGCTGACCCGCTTGGCGATGTCGGCCACCGAGCCGGGCGGCCGGTTGGCCGGCGTACCGGTCTGCGCCAGCTTCACGTTCGGGTTGGTGAGCACCCGGTGGGCCCGCTCGGAGAGGAAGTAACCGACGCCGCCGCCGATCACACCGGCCACCAGGCCGGCGACCAGCACCAGGGCCAGCGTGGACAGCCCGAACCTGGCCCGGCGGCCACGGGTCCGCTTCCCGTCGTCCGGCTCCTCCTCGGTCTCCGGCTCGACCGGCTCGCCGATGCCGACCACCTCGTCGTCGGCGTACACCGGCGGTCCGGCGATCCAGTACGGCGACAGGGCGTCCCGCCACGGATCCTTGTCCGCGTTCTCCTTCCACCACGGCGAGCCTGGGCCGGGTGGTTCGGGGAGCAGCCGGTCGCCGGGCGCCGGTTCGAAGGCGTTGCCGGTGCCGTCCCCGCCGTAGGACTCCGCGATGTGCTGCGGCACCGGGCCGGCCAGCACGCCGTGCCGGGGCGGTATCCGGTCACCCGGCGGCGGATCGAACGGGGTGCCGTCCCGCGGCGCGCGGTAGGTCGCCTCATCGGCCGGGGAAACCGGCGGCCGGCTCCGCTCGCCGCCGGTCACCGCCGGGCGCGGCTCGAAGCCGGTCGCCGCCGGCCGCGGGTCGAAGGACGAATCGAGCTCGGCCGGGCGGGCGAACGGCGATTCCGCGTCCGACGGACCTCGCTCACTGGACTCGCTCACTGCGCCTCCGGCGGTCGGATCGGATGTGGTCGTGGGCCCGCGGCTGAGGTGCCGGCATCCGGTTCGAGTCTGCCCGAGCCGGCCGGGTCACGACCGGCCAGTACCGGATCAGCGCCCGCCGAGGCTCGCGGTATAGCCGGGCAGCCCGGTCCCGACCGGACGGATCAGCGACGGACGGACCGTGGCCGGCGTCCGGCTGACCTGCCCGTCGCCGGCCTGCCCCGTACCCGCCTGTCCGGTACCGGCCTGGCCGGAGCCGAACGGCACCAGGCTGCCGGCCGGCACCGCGGACGACTGGTCGCTGCTGGTCTGGTGGGTGGACAGCTGATGCACCAAGGCCGGCTGCGGATCGGCCGGCTGCGGGGCCGAGTTCAGCTGACTGCCGATGGCGCCGGCGGCCACCACCGCGGCCGCGGAGGCCAGGATGCCGACCGGCAGCAACATCCGCCGATGGCCGTGCGGGGCGGCGGAGGTGTTCCGCTGGCCGGGCTGAGCCGGCCCCGGCAGGTTCGGCCGGCCGGCATTGCGCCGGTCGTAGGCGACGAACATCGGCTGCCCGTCCGCGCCGAGCACGGTGGGCAGGCCACCGCGGGGCGGCGGCAGCGGGGTGGACATCGGGACGCTGGCCAGCCGGTTCAGCAGGTCGGCCGGCGCGCTCGGGTTGCTCGCGGTGCGCAGCAGCAGCGCGGCCTCCCGCTGGGCCCGGACGGCCTCGGCGCACTCGGCGCACTCGGCGCAGTGCCGCCGTGCCCGATCGGCCGCCGGGGCCGACAGCACCCCGTCGGCGAAGGCCGCCACCGCATCCTCGGACAGGTGCGGCAGCCCGAACACGCCCGCAACAGTCATCTGCTCAGTTCACTTCCGGATCCCCGCCGACGGTCGCCGACGACGCCGCCCGGGCGCCGGGTGCCCGGTGTGCCAGCGCCTCGCGCAGCAGCACCCGGCCCCGGTGAATCCTGGATCGCACGGTGCCCACCTTGATGTTCAGGGTCAGCGCGATCTCCTCGTACGTCAGGCCCTCCAGATCGCACAGCACCACCGCGGCCCGGAAGTCGGCCGGCAGTGCGTCGAGCGCGTGCTGGACGTCCGGGTCGAGGTTGTTCTGCTCGTACGCGCGTTCCGGGCCGGGCTCGGTGCTGGCCAGCCGGTCCGAGGCGTCCTCGGCCAGCGCGTCGAACCGGATCTTCTGCCGGCGCCGCACCATGTCCAGGAACAGGTTCGTGGTGATCCGGTGCAGCCAGCCCTCGAAGGTGCCCGGCGTGTAGTCGGCCAGCGAGCGGAACACCCGGACGAAGGTCTCCTGGGTCAGATCCTCGGCGTCGGCACGGTTGCCGGACAGCCGGTAGGCCAGCCGGTACACCCGGTCGGCGTGGGTGCGGACGATGTCGTCCCAAGTGGGCGCCACCCAGTCGGCCTGCTCGCCGGCGGCGGCGCGGTCCGCGGCCTTGCCGCGGTGGTCGGTGCCTGTCTCAGCAGCCTTCGGGGCCGTCGTACGGCCCATGGCGCTGGCCACACCAAGCTTCAGCGTGGACATTTCGGTGTCTCATCACCCATCTTCTACCAGCCATGCGACCGTTCGGTCGCCAGTCCAGCGTGCCTTGTCCAGCTGTGTATCGCCTAAACGCCGTCGAACCCGTTATCGTTCCCTGCCGCATCGATGACCGGTCGCTGTCTAGGCTCGCATCGTGCATACCTATACCGAGGCCAGCGCGGCTACGGCGCGGCGACTGGCCGAGCTGTGCCTGGACCGGTTGGCGATGCAGGCTCCGCTGGACCGTCCGCTGCCGCCGGCCGAGCTGCAGCAGCTGGCGGGCGAGACGGTCACCGAGGCCGGTATCGGTCCGGCCGAGGCGATCCGGCTCTGGGACCAGGTGCTGGCCCCGGCCTGCCTGTCGGTGGACCATCCGCGGTATCTGTCGTTCATTCCGGGCGCGCCGACCAAGGCCTCGGCCGCCTTCGACATGCTGGTGGGCGCCTCCAGCGTGTACGCCGGCACCTGGCTGGAGGGCGCCGGGGCGGTGTACGCGGAGAACCAGGCGCTGCGCTGGATCGCCGACCTGGTCGGGCTGCCGGCCGAGGCCGGCGGGGTGTTCGTCCAGGGCGGCACGATCGGCAACCTGTCGGCGCTGGTGGCCGCCCGGGAGACCGCGAAGCACAAGCGGGCGGTGGCCGGCCGGCCGATGCCGCGCCGGTGGGCGGTGCTGACCACCGGCGAGACGCACTCCTCGGTCAAGCACGGGCTCGAGGTGGTGATGGACGTCGACGTGCTGCTGGTGCCCGGCGACGAACGGGGCCGTATGACCGGCACGGCCATGCGGGCAGTGCTGGACACCCTGCCGGACGAGGCCGTCGACGGCATCTTCGCGGTGGTGGGCACCGCCGGGTCCACCAACCTGGGCGTGGTGGACGACCTGGCCGGCGTCGCCGAGGTGGCCGGCGAGCACGACTGGTGGCTGCACGTGGACGGCGCCTACGGCGGTGCCGGGCTGGCCGCGCCGTCGGTGCGTCAGCTGTTCGCCGGCATCGAGCGGTGCGACTCGTTCATCGTCGACCCGCACAAGTGGCTGTTCGCGCCGTTCGACTGCTGCGCGCTGGTGTACCGGGATCCGGTGCTGGCCCGGGCCGCGCACACCCAGAAGGCCGGTTACCTGGATCCGGTGACGGTGGAGGGTGAGTGGAACCCCAGTGACTTCTCCGTCCAGCTGACCCGGCGGGCCCGCGGCCTGCCGTTCTGGTTCTCCCTCGCCGTGCACGGCACCCAGGCCTACACCGAGGCGGTCGAGCAGACCCTGGTCACCGCCCGGGCCGGCCGCAAGCTGATCGACGACGCCGAGCACCTGCGGCTGCTGGTGGAGCCGGATCTGAGCGTGCTGATCTTCGAACGGATCGGCTGGCAGCAGGCCGACTACGACGCCTGGAGCAACCGGGCGATGCTGCAGGGCTTCGCCTTCGTCACCCCGACCAAGCACAACGGCCGGCCGTGCACCCGGTTCGCCATCGTCAACCCGGTCACCACGCCCGAGGATCTGTCGCTGATCATCGACTCGATGCGCTGACCGGGGCCGCCGGTACGGTCAATGCGCGGCGATCCTGGTCTTCACCAGCGCGACCAGGATGCCGAGCACCAGCGCGGTGATGCCGAAGAAGACCGCGGGCAGCACCGCCAGCCGAGCCCGCCGGGCGACCAGATAGCCGACCAGCCCGATCAGCGCGGCCGGCACGTCGCCGACCGTCTCCTGGGCCCGCAGATCCGAGAACGTCAGCACCGGCAGGCTGGACATGACCGCGACGAGGGCCGCACCGGCCAGCTGGGCCAGCCCGATCTGCCAGTCGTGCCGGGTCGGCCGGTCGCCGCGGAAGGCGGGTGCGGCCAGCTGGAAGGCGAACCAGTGCGCCAGCGCCAGCCCGATGGCGGTGCCCCAGATGATCGCCAGCAGCGTGCCGCCGACCGGGCCGGTGACCTGATCGCCGAGATGGCGCTCGGGCACCGCGGCCAGCTCGCCGATCTCGACGACCGCCACGTACAGCACCATGACGGTCGCTTCCCGGAACAGCTCGACCCGGTGCTCACCGGCCAGCACCCGCGGTTGCCGTCCGGTCACCCGCGGCCGGCTGGTCGCATCCGGCCTTCCCACCGGCCCAGCGTCCGGTATCGCGTCCGCCCCGGCCATCACCCGCTGTGGGTGAGCCGCGGACGGTGGCCGAGACAGGGGCGAAACGGTGGTCAAGCTCCGAAATCCGGGCGGGTCGCGGCGGTAGAGTCTCGGCCATGGCCGCTGAGTACCTGACGGAGTCAAGCCAGGCATACGCCGCGACATTCGTCAGCGAGGACGAGGTGATCGCCGCCGCCCGGGCCCGCGGTCAGGAACTCGGCTGCACCCCGATCGGACCGGCCGGCGGCGCGGTGCTGCGGCTGCTCGCCCAGCTGCTGGGGGCCCGCAACGTGGTGGAGGTGGGCACCGGGGCCGGCGTGTCCGGGCTCTGGCTGCTGGCCGGCATGCGGCCGGACGGCGTGCTCACCACCGTCGACACCGAGCCGGAGCACCAGCGGGCCACCCGGCAGGCGTTCACCGAGGCGGGCGTCGCCACCACCCGGTACCGGCTGATCAACGGCGCGGCCGGCGAGGTGCTGCCCCGGCTCACCGACGGCGGCTACGACCTGGTGTTCGTGGACGCGGACAAGACCAGCTACGGCACGTACCACGAACAGGCGGTGCGGCTGCTCCGGCCGGGCGGCGTGGTGGCCTTCGACAACGTGCTCTGGCACA
>DASUAC010000459.1:0-8043 GCA_035763985.1 Jatrophihabitans sp.
CCTGGCGATGGCGATCGGTGACATCCGGGCCGCGCGGGTGCCGCGCAACGTCTCCGCCGGCGTGACCATGATCGTGATCGGGCTGCTGGCCGGCTGGCGGTTCGGGCTGGACCACCGGGCCGGTGAGCGGTCGCTGTTCGAGTTCTCCCTCGGCGGCGAGAAGTGGCACCTGGGCACCCTGGGCTTCACCGCCCGTCCGGTGATCCTGCTGATGTGCCTGCTGCTGGTGGTTGCCGGCCTGGCCCGGATCAGCCAGCGGCTGGCCGCCCGCTGGTGCGTGACGATGGCGATCCTCGGACTGCTGGTCGCGTTCGTCACCTGGGCGGTGGCCGGCAACCCGAACGGGCTCAACATCGTCTCGCTGTTGCAGGGTGCGCTGTTCCCGGCCGCCATCCCGCTGATCCTCGGGGCGCTGGCCGGCGTGATGGGGGAGCGCTCGGGGGTGGTGAACGTGGCCATCGAGGGTCAGTTGCTGCTCGGCGCGTTCGTCACCGCGGTGGTGGCCACGCTGACCGGCAGCATCTGGTTCGGCGCGCTCGGCGGCATGCTCGCCGGTCTGCTGATCGCGGCGGTACTGGCCGCGATGGCGATCAAGTACTACGTCGACCAGGTGATCATCGGCGTGGTGCTGAACGTGTTCGCACTCGGCATCACCAGCTTCCTGTTCAACAAACTGCTCTCACCGCAGGCCGAGACCTACAACCAGCCGGGCTACTTCGCCATCGTCAAGATCCCGCTGCTGAGCGAGATCCCGATCATCGGCCCGGTGTTCTTCCAGGGCACGATCTTCCTGTACCTGACCTACGTACTGGTCGCGGTGATCCACTTCGGACTGTTCCACACCCGCTGGGGCCTGCGGGTCCGCTCGGTCGGCGAGCATCCGCGGGCTGCCGACACGGTCGGCATCAGGGTGGACCGCACCCGGTTCCGTACCGTGCTGCTGGCCGGCCTGGTGGCCGGCCTGGGCGGAGCCGCGCTGATCTGGGGCGCCGGCTCGGCGGTGACCTTCTCGATAAACATGTCCAGCGGCAAGGGCTTCATCGCGCTGGCCGCGGTCATCTTCGGCCGCTGGCGGCCGCTCGGCGCGGTCGCCGCGGCGCTGCTGTTCGGTTTCGCCGACCAGTTGCAGTCGCTGCTGTCGCTGGCCGGTGCGCCGGTGGACGCCAACCTGCTGCTGATGCTGCCCTACGTCGTGACGCTGCTCGCGGTGGCCGGCTTCATCGGCCGGGTGCAGGCACCGGCCGCGGACGGCCAGCCGTACGTGCCCGGCGCCTAGGCCGTGCCCGAGACACGATCGATGGCCGAGATCGACTGGGACGCGCTCCGGGCGGCCGCCCGGCAGGCGATGCGGCACGCCTACGTGCCGTACTCCCATTACCCGGTAGGCGCGGCGGCACTCACCGACGACGGCCGGGTGGTCTCCGGCTGCAACGTCGAGAACGCCTCGTACGGCCTGACGCTGTGCGCCGAATGCGGGCTGGTGTCCGGCCTGCATGCCACTGGCGGCGGCCGGCTGGTCGCGTTCGCCTGCGTCGACCGGCACGAAGCGGTGCTGATGCCGTGCGGCCGGTGCCGCCAGCTGCTCTGGGAGCACGCCGCCGACGGCATGCTGGTGGACACCGCCGACGGTCCGCTGCCGATGGCCGAACTGCTGCCCCGGGCGTTCGGCCGGGAGGATCTGGAAGGCTGAATACCGCTTGCGGTATTTACTGGTACCGTCGGCGGTATGAAGACCAGCTTCGACATCTCCGAGCCACTGCTGCGGGAGGTGAAGGCGCTGGCCAGGCAACGCGGGGTGACCACCCGCAGCCTGGTCGAGCAGGCCTTGGCCAAGCTGGTGGACGAGGCCAGGCAACCGAGCGGGTTCACTCTGCCGGACCTGAGCGTCCCGGGCGGGCTCACGCCTGAGTTCGCAGATGCACCCTGGGAGGTCATCCGCGACGAGATCTACCCGCTGCCGAAGATCAGGACGTCGACAGAGGCATGATCGCCGTCGACACCAACGTCTTGGTCTATGCGCACAAGCAGGGTGCTGCGCTGCATGCCCCCGCCAAGTCCGCGTTGTCCGGTCTGGCCGCATCGGCCGCCCCGTGGGCGATTCCGTGGGCCTGCCTGCAGGAGTTCTACGCCGTCGTGACGCATCCCCGGATCTATGTGCCCGCATCCACCCCGGCCCAGGCGCTGGCCCAGATCCAGGCATGGGCGGCCGTGCCGTCCCTACGCCTGCTCGCCGAGGCCCATGATCACCTCGACCGGTTGACGGCTCTGCTGTCAGCCGCACCGGTGCTCGGATCGGGCGTCAACGACGCCAAGATCGCCGCGATCTGCCTGAGCCACGGCGTTCGCGAACTGCTGACGATGGATCGCGACTTCAGCCGCTACCCATCGCTGCGTACCCGAAGCCTGCTTGCGTGAGAGGCTCATCCGGTGGCAGGTGAACCCTTCGACGCGGTCAGCGTGATTCGTACCAAGCGGAACCATGGCCGGATCCCGGATCCGGAGATCGACTGGGTGATCGACGCCTACACCCGCGGCGTGGTCGCCGAGGAGCAGATGGCGGCGCTGGCCATGGCGATCCTGCTCAACGGAATGCAGCCGGACGAGCTGTCCCGCTGGACCGCGGCGATGATCGCCTCCGGCAAGCGGCTGGATCTGTCCGGGGTGAATCGGCCGACCACCGACAAGCACTCCACCGGCGGGGTCGGCGACAAGATCACCCTGCCGCTGGCGCCGCTGGTCGCCGCGCTGGGTGCCGCGGTGCCACAACTGTCCGGCCGCGGCCTGGGGCACACCGGCGGCACCCTGGACAAGCTGGAGTCCATCCCGGGCTGGCGGGCGAACCTGTCCGCCACCGAGTTCGTCGACCAGTTGAACGAGGTGGGCGCGGTGATCTGCGCCGCCGGTGCCGACCTGGCGCCCGCCGACCGCAAGCTGTATGCGCTGCGGGACGTGACCGGAACGGTCGAGGCGATCCCGCTGATCGCCAGCTCGATCATGAGCAAGAAGATCGCCGAGGGCTCCTCGGCCCTGGTGCTGGACGTCAAGGTCGGCTCGGGGGCGTTCATGAAGAACGCCGACGACGCCCGGGAGCTGGCCCGGACCATGGTGGCGCTGGGTACCGCCGCCGGCACCCGTACCGTCGCCCTGCTCACCGACATGGAGACGCCGCTCGGCCGCACCGCGGGCAACGCGCTGGAGGTGCGCGAGGCGGTCGAGGTGCTGGCCGGCGGCGGTCCGGAGGACGTGGTCCGGCTGACCGTGGCGCTGGCCGAGGAGATGCTCGCCGGGGTCGGCATCACCGACGTCGATCCGGCTGGCGCGCTGGCCGACGGCCGGGCGATGGACGTCTGGCGCCGGATGATCGCGGCCCAGGGCGGCGACCCGGCCGCCGAACTGCCGGTTGCCGCCGAGCGACACGTGCTGACCGCGCCGGCGTCCGGCGTGCTCACCCGCCTGGACGCCTACGCGGTCGGGATAGCCGCCTGGCGGCTGGGCGCCGGCCGGGCCCGCAAGGAGGACGCGGTCTCGCCGTCGGCCGGCGTGCTGATGCTGGCCAAGCCGGGAGAGCGGGTCAGCGCGGGCCAGCCGCTGCTGGAACTGCACGCCGACGACCCCAGCCGGTTCGCCCGCGCCGAGCAGGCACTGGACGGTGCGTTCGAGATCGGCCCGGCGGACGGCTACACCGCGCGGCCGCTGGTGCTCGAGCGGGTGAGCCCGGCGCAGTGATCGGACGGGCTGCGGTGATCCCGGAGGTCCCGGCCGAGGCACGCCGGCTTACGGTGCCGTTCGACCGGCTGCCGCGCTGGCTGGACGGATTCGCCGACAAACACGGTGGGTTGACCACCGAGGCGGGCGAGGAGCAGGTGCTGGTGACCGCGGCGGACGGCAGCCGGGTCTGGATCGAGGTGCCGTTCGGACCGTGGCAGGTGCCGACGTCCCGTCCGCTCACCGGGTTGCAGCTGCACCTGAACCGCGACCGGCGTATCGGCGTGCTGCTGGTCCGGCGGGGCGGCTACGCGGCCGGTGTGTTCGACGGCTCGGCGCTGATCTCCTCCAAGGTCGGCTCGGCCTACGTGCAGGGCACCACCAAGGCGGGCGGTTCGTCCCAGCAGCGGTTCGCCCGCCGCCGGGCCAACCAGGCCCGGGCGGCCTTCGCCGAGGCGGCCGAGGTGGCGGCGCGGATCCTGCTGCCGTACCGGGACAGCCTGCAGGCGCTGATCTGCGGTGGCGATCGGGCCGCGGTGGCGGCGAGCCTGGCCGACCCCCGGCTGGCACCGCTGCTGCCGTTGCGGAGCGAGCCGTTCCTGCCGGTGCCGGATCCGCGGCTGCGGGTGCTGCAGGCCACCCCCGAGCAGTTCCGGTCGGTGCGGCTGGCGATCCACCCCTGACTCCTCGGCCGGCTCGAGCCGCCGGCGGGTCAGCCGGCGCTCACGCCGTCCAGTTCTGCGGCCTGGCCCACCGACTCGGCGGTCAGCCGCAGCCGGACCAGCCGGCTGAGCATCTCCGGCAACGCCTGCGCAACGCTGCGGAGCAGCGATTATCGAACGCCCGCAGAGATCAACTCAACGGAATAAGGCGGTCGGGCAATTGCCGTGGGCGGGCCGGAACTGATCGATCAGGTCGCGGCCGCGGCCCGGGCGGAACCGGGTGCGGAAGTTCGGTGCCCACGGCGCGTCGCCGAGCCCGATCTCGGCGATGGCCAGGCTGGTGGCCTGGGCCAGCCGCTGCAGCCAGCCGAGGTCGGCCCGGCCGGCCTGGTGGGTGCTCGGCCAGTAGGCGCCGATTGCGGCCGCCGCACCGCCCGGGCCGGCGATCGGCACCACCAGCATGCTGCGGACGTAGGTCGACCGGTAGGCCGCCGCGATCGGCACCCGCTCGTCGAGTTCGATGTCGTTGATCACCGCGGGTTCGTCGTGCAGCATGGCCCAGCCGCTGACGCACTCCGAGATCGGGAAGCGCTGGCCGGCCCACAGCGGGGCGATCGAGTCCTCATCGGCGTAGAAGCACTGAGCGCCGTCGCGGAGCACGAAGGTCACCCCGGCGCAACCGAGTCGGCGGCGGGCGGCGACCCGGGCGAGCCCGCCGACCTCGGCCAGCGACGTGGCGCCGCCCAGGGACGCGGCCAGCTCCTGGTCGCCGTCCAGCAGGGCTGCGGTCTGAGCGAGCCGATCCGGATTGGCCATGCCAGCATTATCCGGCGGGGGCCGGGGCTGGGTAAGCGGAATCGGGCCCTGGATCGGCCGGTCGGCCAGTATTTCGGTGCTGCCGGCGAGGCGATTGCGCGACAACCTGACGAAGCGTCCTGCTATCCGCCGGTGGACCGCTTCGCCCGTGCTCGTCCGCGTCTGGTGAGAATGTGTGCCACGATCGCCGACCGAGCGTACCGGCTACCGCGTTTCACGACCGGCCGATGCGCAGGGCATGATCGAGGCGTGCAGGACCGCGTCGAGCAGGGCAGCTCTCGCGTCGAGCAACGCAGCTCTCGCGTCGAGCAGGGCAGCGCCGGCATCGAGCAACGCAGCTCTCGCGTCGAGCAGGGCAGCGTCGGCATCGAGCAACGCAGTGCCGGCATCGAGCAACGCAGCTCTCGCGTCGAGCAGAGCAGCGCCGGCGTCGAGGAGAGCCGCGGCTCGGTCGCGGATCCGCCGGCCGGCCTGGCCTCGGAGCTGGCCGCCGAACTCGCCGCCGCGGCCCTGGAGCCGGCACCCGAGCCGGCCGAATGGCCACCCGTCGAGTGGGCCAAGGGCGCGGTCGACCAGGACGGCAACACCATCGTCTACACCGATCTCGGGCCGGCCGACGGGCCGGTGATCCTCCTGGTGCACGGCATGATCTCCGACAGCACCACCTGGGCCCGGGCGGCCCATGGCCTGGCCGCGGCCGGCTTCCGGGTGATCGCGCCGGACCTGCTGGGGCACGGCGAATCCAGCAAGCCGGCCGACGGCGGCTACCTGCTGCCGGATTTCGCGAACAGCCTGCAGCGGCTGCTCACCGAGCTGGGCACCGGACCGGTCACCGTGGTCGGGCACTCGCTCGGCGGCGCCGTCGTCATGCAGCTGGCCAAGGACCATCCGGAACTGGTCCGGCGGCTGGTGCTGGTCTCGGCCGGCGGGATCGGCCGCCGGATCCATCCGGTGTTCCGCGCGGTGACGCTGCCGGGAGCGCACCCGCTGTTCCGGCTGACGCTTAACCGGCGCACCTCGGCGCTGCTGCGCCGGCCCCGATTGCACCGCTCGCTGCGGCTGCCCGAGGACGTGCTGACCAATCTGGAACGGGCCGGTCGTGGCCTGATCACCCCGGGCGGCCGGGCGGCGTTCTTCCGCACCCTACGAGGTGCGATCAACTCCGCCGGCCAGCGCGGCTCGCTGATCGACCTGGGCTACCTTCCCCGGTCGCTGCCGACGCTCATCGCCTGGTCCGTCGACGACCCGATCGTGCCGGTGGAGCATGCCTATCAGGTGCACCGGTATCTGACGGCCAGCCGGCTGGAGCTGTTCGACGGCGCCACCCACCAGCCACATCACCAGCATGCGGAGCGGTTCGTGGCGGCGCTGGCCGACTTCATCCGGGATACCTGAGACGGCAGTCGCCGAGGAGCTGACGGCAGTAGCCGATGGGCGGAAGTCCATGCCGCCGATGGGCTGAAGTCCATGCCGCTGATGGGCGGAAGTCCATGCCGGCCGAGGAGGGTTACTTCGCCTCCGACCAGCGCTCGATCACGCTGAGGTCGGCGACGAAGTGCACCGAGTGGCCCGGTGCCCACCGGCGTACCGCCTCGATGAGGCAGTCGGCCAGCAGCTGCCGTACCCGCTCCCCGTTCGCCGCCGGGGCATGCACCAGCAGCTCGTCGTGCAGGCAGAGCACCACCTGCGCCGCCAGCGCCTGGCCGCGGGCTCGTACGGTCACCGCCCAGACCTTGAAGAGCTCGGCGGCGGCACCCTGCACCACCGCGTTGCGGGCGTACCGGCCGCGGGCGGCGGCGGTGGCTCGCTCGGCCTCCGGGCTGAGCCCGGGCTGGCTCTGCCACATCCGGACCAGCCGGCCGCCGTAGGTGCGAACCGACTGGCCGGCCCGGCCGGCCTCGTAGGCCTGCCGGAGGAACCGCATCGCCACCGGATAGGCGGACTCCAGGCCCTTCAGGGCGGCCCCGGCGGTGCCCGAGGTCTGGCCGTACATGGCCGCCAGCACGGCGATCTTGGCCGTCGGGCGGTCGACGTTGAGCCGCTCGGCGACCGGTGCGTACAGGTCGGGGCCGGCGGTGGCCCGGGCCAGCTCCCGGTCGCCGGAGACGGCGGCCAGCACCCGTGGCTCGATCTGGCCGAGGTCTGCCCGCACCAGCACGTGGCCGGGCTCGGCGGCGACCGCGGCGCGCAGTTCGGCGGGCATGCTGTGCAGCCCGGCCGAGGCGGTCATCCGGCCGGCGCCACCGTCCGAACCGGTCCACTCACCGCGCAGCCGCCCGTCCGGTCCGACATTGCGATCCAGCCAGTCGTAGCCGTAGGTGGTGACGATCCGCTCCGCCTTGCGCCAGGACAGCAACGCCTCGATCGCCGGATGCGCACCGCGAAAGGCCTCCAGCCGCCAGGACCGGGTGTCCGGCACCTCGATGCCGATCCGGGCCAGCATCTCCCGCACCGAGCCCGGATTGCGCAGGTCGTACTCGCCCGGCACCAGGCTGAGCACGTCGGCGTCCCGCCGGTCCCGCTGCGCGGCCGCCTCCTCGGCGGTGGCCGGCCGGGGTCCGATGATCGCGCCGATCAGCTGCTCGGCCCGCGCCCGGTCGATCGGCAGGCCGTCCTGGCTCAGCTCCGCACCCAGCAGCTCGGCGGCCGATTCGGACCGCGCGGTGGCCAGCGGATCGCCGCCGACCCGCAACGCGGCCAGCCGCTGCTGCTGCAGCAGAGCAGCCTGCCGGGCGAGTTCGGCCCAGCGGACCAACCGGTCCGCCGACCGGGCCCAGCCGCCGGAGGTCCATTCCGGGCGCAGGTGGCCGTCCGGGCGTACCGGCTGCTCGGGGTCGGTTCCCTCCTCCCCGCTGTGACC
>DASUAC010000460.1:0-4669 GCA_035763985.1 Jatrophihabitans sp.
GGTGCCCCAACCGATCGGCCGGCAGCCACGCGCACCGGGCATCCGGCACCGTTTGCGATCACGTCGCTGCCCACCACGCACGCGGCGGCCGCCGCGGCGGCACCGCTGGTGGCGGGCCGGCCCGGCGGGATAGGGGCCGGCGCGATACGGCCCGGTGCCGTGCGGCCTGCCGCGCAGTCCGGTGCCATACGGCCTGCCCCGCAGTCCGGAGCGGTGCGGCCCGCCGCCGACTCCGGACCCGCCGCTCACTCCGGACCCGCCGCTCACCCTGGACGCACGGCTGCCCAGCCCACCGCCGGACAACCCGGGACCGGACGATCCGGCAGCGTGCTGCCCGGCGGCCTGCTGGCCGCCGCCGTGCCGGTGACCGGCCAGCAGCTCGGCGCGTTCGTCCGGCGCAGCATCGTGGTGGCACCGCCGCGGGTGAGCGTCCGGCCGGACGAGACGGGACCGGCCGCCGGCGGACCTCCGGTGCCGGCGAGCGTTCGGGGTGGCTCCCGGCCGACCGGCGGACACGGCCCGGGGCAGCACGATCGCCGGCCGACCACCGGAGCCGGCCCCGCCCAAGCCCAGGCCGGCAGCGCAGGAGCCGGCGGCCCGGTGGTCCGCCGATCCCTCGCCGAGACGGCGAATTCGCTGTTCCGCAGCCTGCTGCGCAGTACGGCACCGAGCGCCTCCGATCCAGTTCTGGCAGAAAGAAACGGCATGTTCGACAATTCTGCGTCCGAACCGGCGGTGGTCCGGCGGTTCCGGCAGCCCAACCCGGACCATCCCGACCACGGCGATGCGCTGCCGGACGAGGAGCACAGCCCGGCCATGCGGGCCCGTGACTTCGACGAGCTGATCGACCGGATCGTCGCCAAGCTGGAGCACCGGATCCTCGAGGACCTGGAGCGGCGTGGCCGCCGCAGCATCCCGGGGGTGTTCTGATGGCCGAGTTGGAGAAGGCGTTCCTGGAGATCGAGGGCGGCCAGCGGGTGCCCTGCCTGTTCAACCCGGCCGAGATCACCATCGGCCGGCGAAACAACTGGGCGGCCGAGCCGATGCCGGGCAAGGGAGTGTCCCGGCTGCGCTACTCCGGTGCGCAGTCCGGCTGGCTGCGGGTCGAGCTGTTCTTCGACACCACCGCCGACGGCACCGCGGTCACCAAGCACACCGGCGCGATCGTGAAGCTGATGGACGTGGACAGCTCGCTGCCGGGTTCGGACGAGTCGACCCACAACGTCCGGCCGCCGTTCGTCACCTTCCACTGGGGTGATCTGCACTCGTTCAAGGCGGTGCTCAGCGACCTGCAGCTTGCCTTCACCTACTTCTCCGCCTCCGGGGTGCCGCTGCGGGCCCGGATGAACCTGCTGATGCAGCAGTACGAGGAGTCCCAGGCGTTCGGGCCGCAGAACCCGACCTCCGGCACGCCCCGGCCGCATCGGGTGCACCGGGTGCAGCCGGGCGAGACGCTGGACCGGATCGCGGCCCGCTACTACGGCGACTCGACCCGCTGGCGCGGCCTGGCGTCGGCCAACTCGATCGAGGACCCGATGGCCATCCGGCCCGGCGTGCTGCTGTCGGTACCGAGGAACGAGCGCGGATGAGCACAACGGCGACAGCGAGGACGTCCCAGACCCGTGGTGATCTTGAGAAGTTCCGGTCGCCAGGACGGCCGAGAGCTATGAAGATCGCGCTGGCCGGCTACGCCGTCCGCCGGGTGACGCGATGAGCTTCGACGGGCTGAGCCCGACCGTCTCGGTGAACGGCTCGCCGCTGGCGGCGGGGATGCTGGAGAAGCTGGTGTCGGTACGGGTGCAGCGCAGCCTGCGGCTGCCCGGCCGGGCCACCCTGCGGTTCGCCGACGCCGGGTACGCGGTGTCCTCCGGCGGCACGTTCGGCATCGGCAAGCAGGTGGACGTCGGGGTCTACCAGGCCGGCAGCCTGCTGTCCGGCACCGTGACCGGGATGAGCCTGCAGCAGCAGGAGGGTGACCATCCGGACCTGATGGTGGTGGTCGACGACGCCGCGTACAAGCTGACCCGGGGCAGCAAGGTGGCGACCTACCTGAACATGACCTTCTCCCAGATCGTGGAGAAGCTGGCCAGCGGCGCCGGGCTGCAGGCGAACGCGACCGCGTCGCAGGACGTGCACCCGTACGTGCTGCAGGCCGACAGCGACCTGGGCTTCCTGGACGAGCTGGCCTCCCGGCTCGGCTACGACTGGTGGGTGGAGGGCAGCACCCTGCACTTCTGCCCGCCGAGCAGCGCCGGCCCGGTCGCCACCCTGGAACTGGGCAAGGGCCTGCAGGAGTTCTCGGTGCAGGCCTCCGGGCTGCTGCCGACCGAGGCCAAGGTGGTCGGCTGGGATCCGGCCACCCAGAGCTCGATCGTCGGCCAGGCCAGCTCGGCCAGCTCGGACGTGCTGCCGGCCTCGGACTTCGTCCAGCCTTTCCTGGGCAGTTCCAGCAAGCTCGGCACCGCGCCGGTGGTCACCGGGACGCTCACCCCGCTCAGCCAGAACGAGGCGGCCGCGGCCGGCGCGGCGTACCGGAGCCGGTGGGCGGCCGGCAGCGTGCACGCCAGCGGCACCGCCGAGGTCAGCGACAAGCTCAAGCCGGGCGCCGCGATCAAGGTCAGCAACGCCGGCCCGGCGTCCGGCACCTACCACCTGACCGAGGTGGAACACCGTTATGACCGAAGGGGTTTCCGTACCCAGTTCGTGGCCGGTGACCGGCACCGGACCGGACTGGCGGACACCCTGAACTCCAAACCCCAGACCAGCAGCTTCAGCGTGCCCGGGCTGGTGGTCGGCGTGGTGACCAACGTCGACGACCCGGACAAGGCCGGCCGGGTGAAGCTGAAGTACCCGGCGATCAGCGCCGACATCGAGGGCCCGTGGGCGCGCATCGTGACCCTGGGCGCGGGCAACAAGCGCGGCATGGTCTTCCAGCCGGAGGTGAACGACGAGGTGCTGGTCGCCTTCGAGGGCGGCGACCCACGCCAGCCGGTGGTGCTGGGCGGGCTGTTCAGCGGCAAGAACGTGCTGCCGGAATGGGGGGTGAAGTCCGGTCAGGTGCAGACCCGGCGGATCACGTCCCGGCTGGGCCACATCATCGAACTGGCCGACGGCACCGACCCGGCCAACCAGCACGTGCTGCTGCAGCTGAGCACCACCAGCCACAAGATCCGGCTCGGCGCGGACAAGCTGGAGGTGGAGGTGGCCGCCGGCAAGCCGGTGTCGATCAAGTCCGGCTCGGCCTCCTTCGAGATCGACGCCAGCCAGAACGTGACCATCAAGGGCACCAAGGTGACCATCCAGGCCGACACCGAGCTCGACCTGAAGGGCAACTCGAAGGTTTCGGTCGCCAGCCAGGGCCAGCTGGATCTGCAGGGTTCGATGACCAGCCTGAAGGGTCAGGCGACAACCCAAGTGGAAGCCAGCGGCGCGTTGACACTCAAGGGCGGCATGGTCGCGATCAACTAGGAGCAGCAACCCCGAAGACCGACCGCAAGACCGCAAGACCGACCGCCAGACCCGACCGCCAGACCCGACCGAAGACCGACCGACCGAAGACCGACCGAGGGACGCCCGATGACCGACTACAGCCCGGCCAGGCAAGCCGATATCGCTTCCTCCGACGGCTCGTTCATCGGCCGCGGCTTCAGCTGGCCGCTGGAGGTGGACCACACCGGAGCCATCCGGCTGTCCAGCGGCACCGACGAGCTGGACCGGGCGATCCGGGTGGTGCTGCTCACCGCGCCCGGTGAGCGGCTGATGCGGCCGGAGTTCGGCTGCCGGATCTGGGATCTGCTGTTCGAGCCGGTAACGCCGAACCTGCTCGGCCTGATCGCCGAGGCGGTCCGGGACGCGCTGGCCCAGTGGGAGCCGCGGATCATGGTCGACGACGTCCAGCCGGTGCCGGATCCGGACGACGCGGCGCTGATCCGGATCCTGATCAGCTACCGGGTGGCCGCCACCAACGACCGGCGCAACCTGGTCTACCCGTTCTACGTGATCCCGCACGAGCCCGAGAACTAACCGCCCCGACCGAGAGTTCCCTGCGATGCCTTTGCCAGCACCCAACCTGGACGACCGCACGTTCCAGGACATCGTCGACGAGGCCAAGCGGCTGATCCCGCGGTTCTGCCCGGAGTGGACCAACCACAACCTGTCCGATCCGGGCGTGGCGCTGATCGAGCTGTTCGCCTGGATGAGCGAGATGGTGCTCTACCGGCTGAACCAGGTGCCGGACCGGCTGTACGTGCACTTCCTCAACCTGGTCGGCATCGAGCCGTTCCCGCCCGCGGTGGCCCGGGTCAACCTGACCTTCTGGCTGTCCGCGCCGCTGGAGCAGCCGGTGGCGGTGCCGGCCGGCACCGAGGTGACCACCGCGCTGAGCACCACCGCCGGGGCGGCGGGCCGGGAGCCGGTGGTGTTCAGCACCAGCTCCGAGCTGGTGATCGAGCCGCCGGTGCTGCGCGCGGCGCTGACCAGCAGCGCGGCCACCAACCGGTTCACCGACGTCTGGGACGACCTGCGCTACCCGAACGTCACCGCGACCTGCTTCCCGTCCGACCCGCTGACGGTCGGCGACGCGTTCTACCTCGGCTTCGCCGGCAGCCTGGCCGGCGAGGCCATCCGGCTCACCGTGACCGCCGACGCCGCGGGCATCGGCATCAACCCG
>DASUAC010000461.1:0-4177 GCA_035763985.1 Jatrophihabitans sp.
GAGCGCGAGGTGGCTTGCTTCCAGATCAGTGCCGCGACCGGCTGGGACATCGTGCCGCCGACGGTGCTGCGGGCCGGCCCGCTCGGCAACGGCATGGTGCAGCTGTGGATCGCCGAGGACGAGTCGTTCGACCTGATCGCCGCGATCAACCGGGCCGACTACCCGCAGCTACAACGGATCGCGGTGCTGGATGCGGTGCTGAACAACTCCGACCGCAAGGTGTCGCATCTGCTGCCGGTCACCGGCGCGGACCAGCCGGACGGCCTGCACATCTACGGCGTCGACCACGGGGTCAGCCTGGGCATGCAGAACCGGTTGCGCACCGTGCTGTGGCAGTGGGCCGGGGACGAGTTGCCGGCCGACTGCCTCGAGGTGCTCGGCCGGCTGGACGCCGACTGGGAGATGTGCCCGGCCGGACAGCCGAGCCTGGCCGGGGAGCTGGCCGAGCTGCTGACCACCGCCGAGGTACGGGCGGTCCGGCGGCGGGTGCAGCGGCTGTTGAGCCGGCGGCGGTTCCCGATGCCACCGCAGGACTGGCCGGCGATCCCGTACCCGGCGTACTGATTCGGCTCAAGGGGCGGGCAAAGTTGCTCCGCCGTGTCAGCTTGAGTCGCCGCGCGTACCGGCTTTTGCTAGCCGGCCGTGGCCAGCTCCTCCAGCCGCCGCAGGGTAGCGGTCATGCCGTCCCGGTTGCGCCGGGGAAAGCCGAGCAGCCACAACGCCAGCCGGTTCTTCGCGCCGCGGGCGTCCCACTGCTCGACGACTTCGGTGCCGCCGGGCACCTCGTTGAACTGATAGCGCCAGACGTGCCCGTTGAAGTGCCGCCAGGCGATCCGGCTGGGCTCGTCGAACTCGATCACCCGGTTGACGATCCGGTAGTTGGCGGCCAGGTGCATGTCCATGGCGAAGGTGGCGCCGAGGCTCAACCGCTCCGGCGCGCCTTCCCGCAAGGCCCGCACCGAGTCGGATCCGTCGATCACCGGATGCTGTGCCGGGTCGGCCACGACGTCGAACAGTGCCTGCCGGCTGGCCGCGATCGTCCGGCGCACGGTCACCAGGTACCTCGTGTCAGTCATGCCGTCTCGCTCTTCGCGCAAGCGCTCATCGCCTGTTCGCTCCGCTCCTCGGGACTGTCCGCCTGCTCGGCTCCGCTCCTCGGCGCTGCGCGCCTGCTGTCGCCTTCGTCGTCCCTGCGATGCTCACTCATGCCTGCCATTCTGGCCACTGCCGGTTACCGGCTAGCGTAAAGGCATGCGCTCCTGGCCTTCGGTCGACGTGCCCAGCCTGCCCGGAACCGGCCACCCGTTACGGCTGTACGACACCGCCAGCGATGCGGTTTCGGCCACCGCGCCGGACGATCTCGCCCGGATCTACGTGTGCGGGATCACGCCGTACGACGCGACCCATCTCGGCCATGCGGCGACCTATCTGGCCTTCGACCTGGCCCAGCGGGTCTGGCTGGACGCGGGGCATCAGGTGCGCTACGTGCAGAACGTCACCGACGTCGACGATCCGCTGCTGGAGCGGGCCGCCGCCACCGGCGTCGAGTGGCACGAACTGGCCGAGCGGGAGATCGAGCTGTACCGGCAGGACATGCACAGCCTGCGAGTGATGCCGCCGACCGAGCTCGTCGGGGTGGTGGAGTCGGTGGACGAGATCGCCGACGGAGTGGCCAAACTGCTCGCCGACGACAAGGCCTACCGGCTCGGCGAGGACGTCTACGCCACCGTCGACGGCAGCGGCCGGTTCGGCTACGAATCCCGGTACTCCCGCGAGCAGATGCTGGTGCTGTCGGCCGAACGCGGCGGCGATCCGGACCGTCCGGGCAAGCGGGATCCGCTGGACGCGCTGCTCTGGCGCGGCGAACGACCGGGGGAGCCGAGCTGGCCGTCCGCGCTCGGCCCGGGCCGGCCCGGCTGGCACATCGAGTGCTCGGTGATCGCCATGAACCGGCTGGGGATGGGCATCGACGTGCAGGGCGGCGGTTCGGATCTGCGGTTCCCGCACCACGAGTTCTCCGCCGCGCACGCCGAGGCGCTGACCGGGCAGTGGCCGTTCGCTCAGGCCTACTGCCACGCCGGCATGATCGGGCTGGATGGCGAGAAGATGAGCAAGTCCCGCGGCAACCTGGTCTTCGTCTCCAAGCTGCGCGGCGCCCGAGTGGATCCGATGGCGATCCGGCTGGCCCTGATGGACGGCCACTACCGTGCCGACCGGGAATGGACCGGCGGCCGGCTGCCGCAGGCCGAGCAGCGGCTGGCCCGGTGGCGCGCCGCCACCGCGCTGGACCGGGCGCCGTCCGGCCTGCCGGTGCTGGCGGCGGTGCGCGCCTGCCTGGCCGAGGACCTCGACACCAGCGGCGCGATCGCCGCGGTGGACCGCTGGGCGGACACCGCGCTGGCCCACCCCGGCCCTGCCGACGAGCCGGACGCCGGCGAGCTGGTCGCCCGGACGGTGGACGCGCTGCTCGGCATCCGTTAGCGAACATCGCGGCCTAGCCGTTAGCGAACATCGCCGCCTTGGCTGCTGGGCGTGACCCCGCCGCCTCGGCCGCTGGGCGTGACTTCGCGACCTCGGCCGCTGAGCGTGACTTCGCGGCCTTAGCCGCTGGGCGTGACCGGCTGCCGGCTCGTTCGACGGGGTCGGCGGTCAGCCGGCCTCGTCCAACTGCACGACGATCACGGTGACGTTGTCCCGGCCGCCGGCCAGCACCGCCTGCGCCACCAACTGCTCGGCCGCCTGCTGCGGCTCGTCGGCCTCCGCCAGCAGTCGGCCGATCTCTGCGTCGGACAGCTCGTTGGTCAGCCCGTCGGAACAGATCAGGAACCGCTCGCCCGGCACCGGATGGCGCAGCACGATGTCCGGCACCGGCGCCGGCTCGGTGCCGAGCGACCGGGTCACCACGTTGCGCCGGGGGTGCCGCAACGCGGCCCGCTGGTCCAGCAGCCCGGCGTCCACCAGCGCCTGCACGGCTGAGTGGTCGACGGTCAGCTGCTCCACCCGGCCGGCGGCGTACCGGTACACCCGGGAGTCGCCGATGTTGACCACCGCCCATCGGTCCTGCTCCACCGCGGCCAGCCCGGACAGCGTGGTGCCCATCCCGTACCGGCGCGGATCCTGGCGTCCCTCGGCCAGCAACCGGTCGTTGGCCCGGTTGATCGCGGCCTCCAGCGCCGCCCGGGACAACGGCGGGGTCAGTGTGCTCAGCTCGGCGATCGCCAGCTTGCTGGCCAGGTCCCCGGCCGGCTGGCCACCCATCCCGTCGGCGACCAGGAACAGCCCGTCGCCGGCGTACATGCTGTCCTGGTTCTCCGAACGCAGCCGTCCGACGTCGGTCGCACAGCCATATCGCGGGGTCAGCATGGGACTACATCGGGCCCGGGCGGCCGCCACTGTCCGGCTTGTCACGTCGGCGTAGATAGCGCTCGAACTCCCGGGCGATCGAGTCGCCGGACGCCTCGCGCAACTCGCCGACGTCGTCGCGCTCCTCGAGGTTGCGGATGTAGTCGCGCACATCCTCGTCCTCGTCGGCCATCTCGTTGACCAGCTTCTGCCAGTCGTCGGCCTGACCGGGCAGTTCGCCGAGCGGCACCGCGATGTCGAGGACCTCCTCCACCCGGTGCAGCAACGCGATGGTGGCCTTGGGATTCGGCGGCTGGGCGACGTAGTGCGGTACCGCCGCCCAGAACGAGAGGGCCGGTATGCCGGCCAGCACGCAAGCCTCCTGCAGCACCCCCACGATGCCGGTCGGGCCCTCGTAGCGGGACTTCTCCAGGCCGAACCGGGTGGCGCTGGGTGCGTCGTAGGAGGTGCCGGTGACCGGGGTGGGCCGCGTGTGCGGTGAGTCGGCGAGCAGTGCGCCGAGGGTCACCACGGTCTGCACGCCCATCTCCTGCATCGCGTCGACGAGTTCGTCGCAGAACGCCCGCCAGCGCATGTTGGGCTCGATGCCGCGGATCAGCACCAGGTCGAAATCCGCCCCGGCCGGCCGGCAGACCGACAGCCGGGTGGTCGGCCAGCTGATCCGCCGGCTCACCCCGTCGACCTGGGAGACGGTCGGCCGGTTGACCTGGAAGTCGTAATAGTCGTCCGGGTCGATCTCGGCCAGCAACCGGGCCTGCCAGATCAGCTCGAGGTGCTCGACCGCTCCGGTGGCCGCGTCACCGGCGTCGTTCCA
>DASUAC010000462.1:0-2009 GCA_035763985.1 Jatrophihabitans sp.
GCGTCCGGGTAATGCGTTTCGGCCGTGGGCGAACCGGCTGCTTGACTCTCAAGCAGGTCGAGACTGGAGGGTTTGCGGCATGGAGAGCGAACTGCTGGGCATCGGCCGGATGGCTTCGCTGAGCGGCCTGAGCGTCAGCGCGCTGCGGTTCTACGATGCTGCCGGTGTGCTGACGCCGGCGGCGACCGACCCGGCCAGCGGTTATCGCCGCTACCGGCCGGACCAGGTACGCACCGCCCGGTTGATCGCGCGGCTGCGCCGGGCCGGCCTGGGAGTGCCGGCGATCCGCGACGCCGTGCGGTCACCGGACGCGGCCGGGCCGATCCTCGACGGGCACCTGGTCCAGTTGGAGCTGCAACTCGACGAGGCCCGGCGGCAACTCTCCATCGCCCGTTCCCTGCTCACGATGGAGGACCCGCCCGTGCTCACCCTGCACACCACCGCCGCCGACCTCAGGGCCGGCCTGCTCGACGTCCGGTTCGCGGTCAGCGAGGACCCGGAACTGCCGATGCTCACCGCCGTCCTGTTCGACGTGACGGCCGATCGGCTGCGTCTGGTCGCCACCGACCGCTACCGGATGGCGCTCGCCTCGCTGGCGGTCACCGTGGTCTCCGGCGAGCCGGCCGAGTTGCTGCTCCCGGTGGAGCTGGTGGACCGGCTGATCGCCGGCCTGGCCGACCGGACCGGCGAGGTGACCGTCAGCCGGACGGCGGACGGAGTCCGGTTCACCGTTGCCGGCACGGTGATCTCCGGATCCGAGCTGTCGCTCGACTTCCCGAACTACCGTCCCTGGCCGGCCCGATCCGGCAGCCGATCGGTGCCCGTCGACGTACCGGCGTTGCGCGCCGCGCTGGCCACCGCACCGGCGGCCACCCGGGTTCGCGAGAGCGACGGGGCGAGCTACCCGTTGAGCGTGCTCGCGGTCACGCCGGCCGGTCTGCGGGTGGTCCCGGACTCCGATGGTTCGGCACCGGGCCTGATCGGGGTGAACCGGGAGTTCCTGCTGCAGGCGCTGGAGGCCGGTCGCGGTGACCAGCTGACGATGGAACTGGACGGGCCGGCCGAGCCGCTGACCTTCCGCAACCCGGACCGGACGGACAGCTTGTCGCTCCTGATGCCGGTCCGGCTGGACTAATCCCGGTCCGGCGGACGGATGCCGGTCCGGCTGGACCGGTGCCGGTCCGGCTGGACTGATGCGGCAGCCCGGTACTACCGCTACGCGGACGGCGGTCATATCCGGCCACTTCTTAGGCTGTGCGTTTTGAGCGTTTGCCGGTATGCTGGCGTGATGGCCGGAGCTATTGCACAAGAAACGGCGGAGCATCTGCGCGCCGCCTTGGACGAGGTGCTGCGCAGCTCGTCAGAGGCGCCGACGACGGCGCTCGCGGCCTTCGGACGCCTCGTCGACGTGCTGGAGGCTAACGCTGACGCGGTCGTGTTCCCGGCTGATGCGACGCTGTCGACCCAACAGGCCGCCGCGCTGCTCGGTGTCAGCCGCATGACGGTCGTCCGCCTTATCGACCGGGGCGAGCTCACAGCTGAAGGCGGCGCAGTACATCGCCGCATCTCGGTGTCCGAGCTTGCCCGCTACCAGGCCGAGAGCAGCCGACGACGCCGATCGGCCATCGCCGAACTCGCCGACGACCTAGACCAGGACACGCCACCGGATGAGGTAATCGCCACCCGGTGAGCACCACGAAGCCGGACAGCGCCCGCACCGCCCTGCTGGACGCATGCGTACTGATCCCGATCAGGTTGACCACCACGCTGCTCTGGTTCGCTGAGGCCGGGCTGTTCGAGGTGCTGTGGTCGGACGCGATCCTGGGCGAAGTCGAACGGAACCTGCCGAAGATCGGGATCAGCAGCGAGCATGCAGCTCGACGCGTCGGCGCGATGCGACGCGGGTTCGGTGCTGGCGCACTCGTCGACGACTTCGAGCACCTGATCCCCGAGATGACGTGCGATGCCAAGGACCGGCATGTGCTTGCCGCGGCAGTGCGAGGCGGCGC
>DASUAC010000463.1:0-4225 GCA_035763985.1 Jatrophihabitans sp.
CCTGGCCGGCGCGCTGGTGCTTGCCTTCGGCGCGCAGCGGCTGTCCCAGGGCACCTTGAGCGCGGGGGCGCTGATCGCGTTCTTCCTGTATCTGGATGCCTTCTTCGCACCCGTCCAGCAGCTGTCGCAGGTGTTCGACGGCTATCAGCAGGCCTCGGTCGGGTTGAGCCGGCTCAAGGATCTGCTCCGCACCCCGACCGGCACTCCACCGGCCGAGCACCCGCAGCCGGTGGACCGGCTGGCCGGCGAGGTCGGCTTCGACCGGGTCGACTTCGCCTACTCCGCCGGCGGCGAGCCCGCGGTCTGCGACATCGACCTCACCATCCCGGCGGGTCAGTCGGTCGCGCTGGTCGGCCAGACCGGGGCCGGCAAGTCCACCCTGGTCAAGCTGATCGCCCGGTTCTACGACCCGAGCAGCGGCACCGTGTCGGTGGACGGGACCGATCTGCGCACGCTGGAGCTCGGCCAGTACCGGCGCCGGCTCGGGCTGGTGCCGCAGGAGGCGTACCTGTCCGGCGGGTCGGTGCGGGACGCGATCGCCTACGGCCGGCCGGCGGCGAGTGACGCGGAGGTGGAACGCGCCGCTCGCGCGGTCGGTGCGCACCAGATGATCGCCGGGCTGACCGGTGGCTACCACCACCCGGTCGGCGAACGCGGCCGCAACCTGTCGGCCGGCCAGCGGCAGCTGATCGCGCTGGCCCGGGCGGAGTTGGTGGAGCCGGATCTGCTGCTGCTGGACGAGGCCACCGCGGCCCTGGACCTGGCCAGCGAGGCCGCGGTGACCGAGGCGACCCGGCGGCTGTCCCGGCGGCGTACCACGGTGACCGTGGCGCACCGGCTGACCACCGCCGCGCGCGCCGACCGGATCCTGGTGCTGGCCGGCGGCCGGGTGGTGGAGGACGGCAGCCACGCCGAACTGCTCGAACGCGGCGGCAGCTACGCGGCGCTGTGGCGGTCCTACCTGGCCGGCAACGCCGATGACTCAGTGGACGTCCTCGCTGAGGTAACCGGGGCCGTGCCGGGCACAGTCGTCGGCGATTAGCGGCCGGCCGGTGTGCCGGTGGTCCGCCTGCAGGGTGGCGTGCCCGATCTGGTGGTGACCGGCCAGCACGGCACGTACGCCCTGCGCCACCTCGTGGCAGTCGAAGCTCTCCTCGACCACCAGGTGCGCCGAGAGCGCGGCCGCGCCGGCGCCGAGATCCCAGACGTGCAGGTCGTGCACCTCCTGGACGCCGGGCACCGCGGCCATCGCCCGTCCGAGGTCGGACGGGTCGGTGCCCACCGGGGCCGCTTCCAGGAAGACCCGGCCGGCGTCCCGGATCAGGCCGACCCCGGTGTGCACCATCAAGCCGGCCACCACCAGCGCGGCGATCGGGTCCGCGCGGTACCAGCCGGTATGACCGTGCCAGCCGGTGACCAGGATCAGCAGGCCGGCGATCGCGGTGGCCAGGAACGCCCACAGGTCACTGACCAGGTGGGCCAGCGCGCCACGTACGTTCAGCCCGGACCGGTCGGCCCGGCCGGCCAGCCACACCGCCAGCAGGTTGACCGCCACCCCGATCAGCGCCACCGACAGCACCGGCCCGCCGGCCACCGTGGCCGGGTGCACCAGCCGGCGCACCGCCGAGAAGGCCAGCCAGCCGGCCAGCAGTACCAGGGTGATCCCGTTCGCCTGGGCGGACAGCGCGTCCACCCGGGTGAAACCGTAGGTGTAGGCACCGGCCGCCGGACGGCGGACCAGCCGCGCGGCGATCACCGCCAGGACCAGCGAGGCAGCGTCGGTCAGCATGTGCCCGGCGTCGCTGATCAGGGCCAGCGAGTGGGCCAGGATGCCGACGGTCACCTCGGCCACCATGAAGCAGCTGATCACGCCGAGCGCGGCGGCCAGCCAGCGCTGGTCGTGACCGTGATCTGCCGGCCCGTGCTCGACGCCGTGCTGGCCGGTGCCGTGGTGCCGGTGCCCCGCGCTCATCACGGCGCCCGCTCGGCGTGCTCGGCGTGCTCGGCGTGGTCGGTGTGGTCGGCGTGCTCGGCGTGCTGGGCGTGCGCCACCGCGATGTCCAGCAGATCCTGCACGTGCTGGTCGGCCAGTGAGTAGAACGCCAGCCGGCCGGACCGCCGGACCCGCACCACGCCGTGCGACCGCAGCAACCGCAGCGCGTGCGAGGTGGCCGACTCGCTCAGCCCGCACTGCTCGGCCAGCTCACCGACGTTCGCCTCCCCCGACCGCAGGGTCAGCAGGATCCGCAGCCGGCCCGGGTCGGCCAGCAGGCCGAACACCGCGGCCAGGTCGCCGACTTGCTCAGCAGGATCGGCCAGCGCGACACCTGAACGGCTGTTCATACATCCAGCATGGCTGGCACGGCGAGTCCCGGTCAACCGCGCACCGTTCAGTCGACCGGTCCGGACGGCTACCAGCCGAGCTGCAGCGGCCGTCCCTCGGCGTACCCGGCGGCGCTCTGCACGCCGATCACCGCCCGTTCGGCGAACTCCGCGACGGTGCGCGCGCCGGCGTAGGTGAAGGATGACCGGACGCCGGCCACGATCGCGTCGATCAGGTCCTCCACGCCGGGCCGGTCCGGGTCGAGGAACATCCGGCCGGAGGAGATCCCCTCCTCGAACAGCGCCTTGCGGGCCCGGTCGAACGCCGACTCGCCGGACGTCCGGTGCGCCACCGCCCGCGCCGAGGCCATGCCGAAGCTGTCCTTGTACGCCCGGCCGTCCGGGGCGGTCTTCAGGTCCCCCGGCGACTCGTAGGTACCGGCGAACCAGGACCCGATCATCACCGCCGAGGCACCGGCGGCCAGGCCGAGCGCGACGTCCCGCGGATGCCGTACCCCGCCGTCGGCCCAGACGAAGCGATCGCGGGCGGCCGCCGCGGCGGCGCACTCCAGCACCGCGGAGAACTGCGGCCGGCCGACCCCGGTCATCATCCGGGTGGTGCACATCGCGCCCGGCCCGACACCCACCTTGACGATGTCGGCACCGGCCTCGATCAGCGCGACGGTGCCCTCGGCCGAGACCACGTTGCCGGCCGCGACCGGGACGCCCGGCGCCAGCGAGCGCACCGCCTGCAGCGCCTCCAGCATCCGCAGCTGGTGTCCGTGCGCGGTGTCCAGCACGAGCAGGTCCACGCCGGCATCGATGAGCTGCTGCGCCTTGGCCTTGACGTCGCCGTTCACGCCCAGCGCGGCGGCGATCCGCAACCGGCCGTCCGAGTCCAACGCCGGCTGGTAGAGGGTGGCCCGCAGCGCCGAGGTCCGGGTGAGCAGGCCGGTCAGCATGCCGGACGCATCGACCACCGGGGCCAGCCGGTGATGCCCGGCCGCGAGCCGGTCGAAGGCCTCCCGGGCGGTGACCGAGTCGTCGAGGACGAACAGTTCCTTCGACATCACCTGCGACAACTGGGTGAACCGGTCCACCGCGGCGCAGTCCCGTTCGGTGACCACCCCGATCGGCTTGCCCCCGCTGACCACGACGACCGCGCCCTGCGCGCGCTTGGGCAACAGTGACAGCGCCTCGGAGACGGTGCTGGTCGGCTGCAGGGTGAGCGGGGTTTCGAAGACCGGGTGCCGCTGCTTGACCCAGCCGACCACCTCAGCCACCACCTCGGCCGGGATGTCCTGCGGCAGCACGGTGAGCCCGCCCCGGCGGGCGATCGTCTCGGCCATCCGGCGGCCCGCCACCGCGGTCATGTTGGCCACGATCAGCGGGATGGTGGCGCCGCTGCCGTCGCTGGTAGCCAGGTCCACGTCGAACCGGGAGGCCACGTCGGAGGCCCGCGGAACCATGAATACGTCGTCGTAGGTCAGGTCGTAGGACGGCCGCTGGCCGTTGAGGAACTCCACGTTCCGAACAGTCTACTGAGCAGGGACCGCAGCCGGACCGCAGCGCATTCCGGCGCACCTAAAGCCCGAAAAGAGCCCTTTACAAATCTTATTGTGGAGTGTTCGATACGTACTTATATCAGCCGAGCGCGCGCCGCTCCCTAATCCCTTCGCTCCACCATCGCTGGGCGAAGCCATCCCTGGAACGTCGAAGGAGGTGACACGGCATGAAGAAGATCACCATTCGCAAGGTTGGAACGGTCAAGCTCACCAGCAAGAGCAGTTCGCTGTACGGCCCGGATTGCGGTCCGGTCTACGTGTAGATCAGCGCCAACGAACCGGGTGCCCGGCGACGCATCGATCGTCGCCGGGCACCCATCCCCAACAGGCTGGTAGGA
>DASUAC010000464.1:0-3538 GCA_035763985.1 Jatrophihabitans sp.
CCGTACGGCTGGTCGGCTCGTCCAACGCGAACCTGTTCGCCTCGGTGTCGGCCGGCATCAACGCGCTGTTAGGCCCGTTGCACGGTGGTGCGAACGCGGCGGTGCTGCAGATGCTGGAAGCCATCCGGGACGACGACGGCGACGTCAAGCGGTTCGTCGAGCGGGTCAAGGCCAAGGAAAAGGGCGTCAAGCTCATGGGCTTCGGCCACCGGGTCTACAAGAACTACGATCCGCGGGCCGCGATCATCAAGAAGACCGCCGACCAGGTGCTGTCCGCGCTGGGCAAGCGGGACGACCTGCTGGACATCGCGATCGAGCTGGAGGGCTACGCACTGTCCGACGACTACTTCGTCAGCCGCAAGCTCTACCCGAACGTGGACTTCTACACCGGCCTGCTGTACCGGGCGATGGGCTTTCCCACCAAGATGTTCACCGTGCTCTTCGCGATCGGCCGGCTGCCCGGCTGGATCGCCCAGTGGCACGAGATGATCAACGACCCGCAGACCAAGATCGGCCGGCCACGCCAGCTCTACACCGGCCCGGCCGAGCGCCCGTACGTCCCGCTGGACCAGCGCTGACGCTGGATCTCGGGACGATCGGCTGCGCCGGATCGTCCGTCCGCCACTGCGGATCCGGGGCCTGCCCGGCCGGACGATGGTACGGCCCGCTGGAAGCTGTCAGCGCCTGCTGGTAGAAGTGACCCATGGCAGAAACCGTCCGTGGTGTCATCTCGCGCAGTGTCGGCAAGCCGGTGGAACTGGTGCCGGTGGTCGTGCCGGATCCAGGTCCCGGCGAGGCGGTGGTCCGGGTGCAGGCCTGCGGGGTCTGCCACACCGACCTGCACTACCGGGAGGGCGGCATCAATGACGACTTCCCGTTCCTGCTCGGCCATGAAGCAGCCGGCGTGGTGGAACAGGTCGGCGAGGGTGTCACCGAGGTGGCCCCGGGCGACTTCGTCATCCTGAACTGGCGGGCGGTCTGCGGGCAGTGCCGGGCCTGCCGCCGCGGCCGGCCGTGGTACTGCTTCAACACCCACAACGCCCGGCAGAGGATGACGCTGGAGGACGGCACCGTGCTCTCCCCCGCGCTCGGCATCGGCGCGTTCGCGGAGAAGACCCTGGTGGCCACGGGGCAGTGCACCAAGGTGGATCCACAGGCGCCGGCCACGGTGGCCGGCCTGCTCGGCTGCGGGGTGATGGCCGGTCTCGGCGCGGCGATCAACACCGGCGCGGTCGGCCGCGGCGACTCGGTGGCGGTGATCGGCTGCGGCGGGGTCGGCATGGCCGCGGTCGCCGGTGCGCAATTGGCCGGCGCGACCAGGATCATCGCGATCGACGTGGACGACCGCAAGCTCGCGCTGGCCCGCGAGTTCGGCGCGCACGAGCTGATCAACTCGACGGCCACCGATCCGGTGGAGGCGATCCGGGCGGCCACCGGCGGTTTCGGTGCGGACGTGGTGGTGGACGCGGTCGGCTTGCCGGAGACCTATCGGCAGGCCTTCTACGGCCGGGATCTGGCCGGCACCGTGGTGCTGGTCGGAGTGCCACGGCCGGAGGTCACCCTGGAGCTGCCGCTGCTCGACGTGTTCGGCCGGGGCGGTGCGCTCAAGTCGTCCTGGTACGGCGACTGCCTGCCCTCGCGCGACTTCCCGATGCTGATCGAGCTTTATCTGCAAGGCCGATTGCCGTTGGACAAGTTCGTTTCCGAGACCATCGGCATCGGCGACATCGAGGCGGCCTTCGAGAAGATGCACCGCGGCGACGTGCTGCGTTCCGTGGTCGTCTTCGACTGAGCGCACGGAGCACCGAGCATGGCCGGCATCGAGCACACGGTCACCGCGGGCACCTTCAACCTGGACGGTGGCAGCTGGGAGGTCGAGAACAACGTCTGGCTGGTCGGCGACCGGCGTGAGTGTGTGCTGATCGACGCCCCGCACGATGCCGGCCCGATCCTGCGGCTGGTCGGCGACCGGACGGTGAGGGCGATCCTCTGCACGCATGCGCACGACGACCACGTCACCGCCGCCCGCGAGCTGAGCGAGCGGCTGGACGTGCCGGTACGGCTGCATCCGGCCGACGAGGTGCTGTGGCGGCGGAGCTATCCCGATTTCGGGTTCGTGCCGCTGTCCGAAGGGGAAACCGTATCGGTGGCCGGCGTCGGGCTGACCGTCCTGCACACGCCGGGACACTCCCCCGGCGCGGTGTGCTTCCATGCGCCGGAGCTGGCGACGGTGTTCACCGGCGACACCCTGTTCGCCGGTGGCCCCGGCGCCACCGGCCGGTCGTACTCGGACTTCGACACCATCATCGCCTCGGTCTCGGACCGGCTGCTCACCCTGCCGCCGCAGACCGTGGTGCACACCGGCCACGGAGACTCGACCACCATCGGGGACGAGGCACCGCACCTGGCCGACTGGATCGCCCGCGGCCATTGAGGCTGGTCCGGACGGCCGGTGCATTGCTAGCCTGGGCCTTGTGTCCGACTTGCTCGGTTTTCCCAATCCGGTGAACGAGAAGGCTGCCCGTACCGTGGCGGCCTGCGTGGTGGTGCTCAGCCTGCTCGCGCTGCTGCCGGCGCTGCGCTGGCTGGTGCTGCCGCTGGCAGTCGGGTTCTGGCTGCGGGTGGCGTCCGGGCCGCGGTTCAGCCCGTTCGGCCTGTTCGCTACCCGAGTGGTCGCGCCCCGGCTCGGTACGCCGAAGCTGGTGCCCGGCCCACCGAAGCGGTTCGCGCAGCTTATCGGCGCGGTGGTCAGCAGCGCGGCCGCCGCCTGCTGGGCGTCCGGCGCTATCGGAGCCGGTCAGGTAATGCTCGGCCTGCTGATCGTCGCGGCCGGCCTGGAATCGGGTTTCGCGCTGTGCCTGGGCTGCGTGATCTTCGGCTACCTGATGCGAGCCGGCCTGATCGCCGAGCACATCTGCGTGGAGTGCACCACGGTCGGCCTGCGCTACGACTCGAAGCTCCGCTAGGAACCGAAGCTGCGCTAGGAGCCGAAGCTGCGCCAGGACGCAAAGCTGCCCTGGTACCCAGAGCTGCGCTAGGAGCCGAAGCTGCGCCAGGACGCAAAGCTGCGCTGTACCCAGAGCTGCGCTAAGGGCCGAAGCTGCGCTGGTACGCAAAGCTGCCCTGGTGCGGCCGGCTTCGCTGCCAGAATAGGTGCGTGAGCACCGCCCCGTCCGCCCCCGACGTCACCACCGAGCCGGGCCGTCCGCAGCCGCCGTCCCGGCTCGGGCTCGAGGTGCTGTGCGTCCTCGGCGTCTCGCTCGGCATCTCCGCGATCAGTTCCTGGATCAACTTCCTGGACATCCAGACCCGGGGCGGCTTCCGGCACGCCACCGCCACCCTGAACCCGTCGCTCAACCCGCGCGAATGGGTCGACCTCAGCTACCAGTTGCTGGACATCGTCAACGGACTGGTGCCGGCCTTCCTGGCGCTGCTGCTGCTGTCCCGCTGGCCCGGCGGCCTTGGGCTCGGCATCGGCCTGGACCGGTGGCGGGACAAACGAGAATGGCTGGCCGGCGCCGGCTTCGCCGCGTTGATC
>DASUAC010000465.1:0-2355 GCA_035763985.1 Jatrophihabitans sp.
AGCTGGCCAGCACTGGCCATTCCGGTGCCAGCTGCCCGGCGCTGGCCAGGTCGGCCATGGTGAGCATCGGCAGTGGAGCTTCCAGGCCGTCCGGCACCAGCCGGCGACGCAGGGTGCCCAGATGAGTGTTGGCGTCGACCACCGCGGTGATCTCGCCGCGCAGGCCGGCCAGGTTGAGCCCAAGCGTGGCGGCCGTGGGCGACTTGCCGGAGCCGCCCTTCGGCCCCATCACGGCGATCCGCCACGAACCGACCACTCGGGGAAGCTGGGCCGCCTGGATCCGCTGCTGCAACACAACCTCGGCCGGGGGTGTGTTAGCACGGCGGCTACGGCGCAGCCTCAGAGCTGCCATCCCGCTCGACGGGGGCTTCAGGTTGACCATCGGAGATTGCTTCCATCGGTTGGTGTCCGGCTGGCGATGCCAAGCAGGAGCGATCGATAGGGATGCGAGGCATGAAGCTGGCCTCGTCTGAACAGCCAGGTCCGGTCGGAACGGGGATTGGCTCTAGGTGTTAGGGCGTCGTCGGCGCCCAGCCAGCAGCACCAGCCAACCGACACCGATCACCACCGCGGCGATGACCACCCCGATCTCGGTATTGCTGCCGGTGTAGGCCAAGCCGCGGCTTCGGCCACCACCGCCGCCGGACGCGACCGGGTGATCGACCATGCTGGTCTCGATGGCCACGCCGATAGCGGATGAAGGAGTTGAACCACCCGGCCACAGTGGCCTTGTGAACCGCTCGGTGAAGTTCAGACACCGGTCTGGCGTGGTGGGTGCGGCGATCTGGACTCGATAGGTGCCGTTGCCGTGGTCGATGCTGAACGGCACCGATCGGTACGGCTTGACCCGAATGAACTGGGCTGGGCCTAGGCCGGTGCAGCCGTGCGGGCCGGCCGACACGCTTCGTACGTCAGCGGTTGCCGGGAACGGGCCGGTCATCGCCGGCGGGATGCCGGACACGTCGACCAGATCGACTAGCAGCCCGCCTGGGTGCACTACCTGTTGCTGCATCCGCGTCACCATCTCTACCCGCACCAGGGTGATCTGCTCGTCCGGCGCCGGAGCCAGGGTGATCGTCTTCGCGCCCGGCCATGGTGTGGCAGTGCCGCGCCAGCCGAGGCAGCCGATCAAGCCGCTCGGGATCGTCAGCGGCGGCATGAGGCTGCCGATCACGCTGTACGGGCCGGTGCCGGTCGTGGGGGTGGCCGGCATCGTGATGGTGCCGGTGTCGACCACGCGTCCGGCGCTCCAGGTCGTGGCCGTGGTGTCGCTGCACAACCCCGATGCCGGTGCCGGCACATTGACCAGCTGCTCATGCACCTCGAAGGCGGAGTTGTTCGGCGGCAGCCCGTCACAGGTCACGCTGTCGCCGACCGGTCCACCCGCTAGCCCGAACACGATGCCCTTGGTGGTATTGGACGCCGAGGCACGTGAGCTGCAGCTGGGCGTAGCCGCCGAATCCTTCATCGCCAAGGCGATCGTGCCGCCGTCCTCGCCGACCACGAACGATCCGCCCGGGCCGTCGGCGAGATAGCCGGTCGGGTTGGCCAGCTCCCGGTAATAGACCCGTTGGCCGGCCCGGTTATCCAAGCCGGGAACAGCCACCGGCGTCGACTTGGTGGTGACCTGGGCGAACGGCGCACCGGTGGCGGTGTCCGAGAAGCCAATGACCGCACCCGGCACGGTCGCGCCGATCTCGGCGTCCTGCTTGACGATCGTTACCGCTGATGACTTGATCACCGTCCAGGTGTCCGAGTCCGGCGCGGCATCCACTGGCCCGGACATCGACCTGACGTCCTGCTCGGTGCCCAACTCGGCGTTCCAGCGCAACAGGCCTAGCGGACCGATCCGCCGGCCGGTCGCGGTCACCTTGCCCGGCGCGCCGAAACGCGGCGTGAAGGCTACGGACACACTCCCGCTGCTGCCGGTGTCCACGCTGGCCGGGCCGGTCGAGTTGGCCCACGCCAGGTCGACCGTCGCGCCAGACACCAAGGCACCACTGGCCGCGTTAACCGACACCGTCACTGTGTCGTTCGAGTGGTACACCACATGGGTTGCCCACGGTCCGGCAAGCCGGTTCGCCTGCGCCCACAGCGCGTCCGAGCGCGCCTGGGCGGCCGCGGAGATCGCGGAGAAGTCGCTCTGGCCGAACAGGTCCCGCTGAATGCGCGCACCTACGCCGGCCTGATCCGTGTCACCGCTCAGATCGGAGAGGTTGATGAACTCCGCCCATACCGCGGCGTTGGCCGCCGAGAACGTTCCGGACGCGTCGTGCGCGGAGTCGGGATACCACTTGCCCGGGGTGATGCAGTAGCCGTGCACCACTCCCCCGCCGGTGACCGGCACGTTGTACA
>DASUAC010000466.1:0-3760 GCA_035763985.1 Jatrophihabitans sp.
GTGTTCGGTGGGACTGCTGCTGGTCTGCCTGGCCGGCGGCCAGCCGCTGACCGGCTATCCGGTCAAGGCCTGGCTGCTGATCGGCGCGGTGACCTGCTGCGCGCAGCTGCTCGGGCACAGCCTGATCAACGTGGTGCTGCGCTCCACCAGCGCGACGCTGGTCAGCCTGGGACTGCTGGTCGAGGTGCCGGGAGCGGCGCTGATCGCCTACTTCTGGCTGCATCAGCGGCCACCCGGCCTGGCGCTGCCCGGCCTGGCGTTGTTGTGCGCCGGTCTGGCGATCGTGGTCCGGGCCCGGCCGCGGGAGAGCGGCGAACTGCCCGCCGACCTCGACTGATTCCTGTTACGGCGCGGCCGGCTCGCCGGGAGCTACGGCGCGGCCGGCTCGCCGGGAGCTACGGCATGATCGACTCGCAGCTTGCTACGGCACGACCGGCTCGCCGGGAGCTACGGCGCGGCCGACTCGAGGTGCGCCCGGATCTCACTGCCGTCGTCGGACAGCCAACCGCGGCTCTGGGCGTACCGCAGCATGGCCGCGAAGCCTTCGTTCCAGGACGCATCGGCGTCCCGGCCGGCCAGTCTGCGCACCGCCGCCACCGTCACGAAGGCCTCCGCCGGGTTGATCAGCCGGCCGATGCCGTGGGCCGGCAACGCCTCCGTCGCGCCGGGACCGGCCAGCCGGACGCTGAAGTGGTGGAAGTCATCGGCGTCCAGCAGCGTCACGTCACTGCCGTCCGTCGAGTTCTGGACGCACACGATCACGGCTGGAGGTCCTCTCGGCTACGAAGACCAAGACCGTACCGCTTCCGGATGAAATATCCATATCGTCCAAGCCGGAAGTCCCTGCCGGTCGCCGTCCCGGGAGGCCCGGAATCGTTGCCCGGATGAAGCGGATTGCGCCCGGCGTGTGAGACGCCGTACATCGCGCTGCGCGCCGCGCGGCGTCGATGGCAAGGTGAGGCACATGACCGAATCCGCGATCGACAAGGCCCTCCGTCCGCGCCGGTCCTGTCTGGCCGTGCCCGGTTCGAACCCGCGCTTCCTGGAGAAGGCCAAGGGGCTGCCGGCCGACCAGGTCTTCCTGGATCTGGAGGATGCCTGTGCGCCACTGGCCAAACCCGGTGCCCGCAAGAACATCGTGGCGGCGCTGAACGAGGGCGGCTGGGGGGACAAGATCCGGGCGGTCCGGGTGAACGACCTGACCACGCACTGGACCTACCGCGATGTCATCGAGGTGGTCGAGGGCGCGGGGGAGAACCTGGACGCGATCATGCTGCCGAAGGTGCAGAGCGCCGGCCAGGTGGAATGGCTGGACGTGATGCTCAGCCAGATCGAGCAGACCATGGGCCTGCCGGTCGGCCGGATCGGCATCGAGGTCCAGCTGGAGAACGCGACCGGGCTGCTGGCCATCTCCCAGATCGCCAAGGCCTCGCCCCGGATCGAGACGCTGATCTTCGGGCCGGCCGACTTCATGGCCTCGATCAACATGAGGTCGCTGGTGGTCGGCGAGCAGCCGCCCGGCTACGACGTCGGCGACGCCTACCACCACATCCGGATGTCGATCCTGCTGGCCGCCCGGGCCAACAACCTGCAGGCGATCGACGGGCCGTACCTGCAGATCCGCGACGTGGACGGCTTCCGCCGGGTGGCCGCCCGCTCGGCGGCCCTCGGCTTCGACGGCAAGTGGGCGCTGCACCCCGGCCAGATCGACGCGGCCAACGAGATGTACGCACCGTCGCAGGAGGATTACGACCACGCCGAGCTGATCCTGGACGCCTACGAGTGGGCCACCTCCGAGGCCGGCGGTGCGAAGGGCGCGGCGATGCTGGGGGACGAGATGATCGACGAGGCGTCCCGCAAGATGGCGCTGGTGATCGCGGCCAAGGGCCGGGCGGCCGGGCTCAGCCGGACCAGCACGTTCAGCCCGCCGGAGAGCTGACCGGCCGCTTGCGCATAGACACCGCGGTGAGGCTCGTCACCGGCCTCCGGCTGGCCTCATAGGGCTTACGGTTCGGATACTGGTCGTTAACCACTCCACTCCCCGGAGGTTGCCCGATATGGCGCGTCTTGCCCAGACCGCGGATCTGACCGACGTACAGCAGGAAATCCTCGCCACCGTCCGGGACTTCGTGGACAAGGAGATCCTGCCGAACGCCACCGAACTGGAGCATGCCGACAGCTACCCCGAGGCGATCGTCAAGGGGATGGCGGACATGGGCCTGTTCGGGCTGACCATCGGAGAGCAGTACGGCGGGCTGGGCGAATCGCTGCTCACCTACGCCCTGGTGGTGGAGCAGATCGCGCGCGGCTGGATGAGCGTTTCCGGCGTCATCAACACCCATTTCATCGTCGCCTACCTGGTCATGCAGCACGGCAGCGAGGAGCAGAAGCAGCGGCTGCTGCCGAGGATGGCCACCGGCGAGGTGCGCGGCGCGTTCTCGATGTCCGAGCCGGACGTGGGTTCGGACGTGGCCGGCATCAAGACCAAGGCCACCGTCGACGGAGACGGTTTTCGCTTGGACGGGCAGAAGATGTGGCTGACCAACGGGGCCCAGTCCCGGGTGGTGGCCACCCTGGTCAAGGACGACCTCGGCGAGGACTCCGTCTACCGGAACATGACGACGTTCCTGATCGAGAAGGAGGCCGGCTTCGGTGAGACCCGGCCCGGCCTGACCATCCCCGGCAAGCTGGAGAAGATGGGCTACAAGGGCGTCGAGACCACCGAGATGATCTTGGACGGCGTGCGGGTCGGTGGCGACGAGGTGCTCGGTGGCGTGGAGCAGCGCGGCCGTGGCTTCTACCAGATGATGGACGGCATCGAGGTCGGCCGGGTGAACGTGGCCGCCCGCGGCTGCGGGGTGTCGCTGCGGGCGTTCGAGCTCGCGGTGGCCTATGCCCAGCAGCGCAAGGCGTTCGGCAAGCCGATCGCCGAACACCAGGCGGTGGCGTTCAAGCTGGCCGAGATGGCCACCAAGGTGGAGGCCGCGCACCTGATGATGGTCAACGCCGCACGGCTGAAGGACACCGGCCAGCGCAACGACGTCGAGGCCGGCATGGCCAAGCTGCTGGCCTCGGAGTACTGCGCCGAGGTGACCCAGGATGCCTTCCGGATCCACGGCGGCTACGGCTACTCCAAGGAGTACGAGATCGAGCGGCTGATGCGCGAGGCGCCGTTCCTGCTGATCGGCGAGGGCACCTCGGAGATCCAGAAGACCATCATCAGCCGCGGCCTGCTGCGCGAGTACCGCGCCCAGTAGGCCGGTACGGCCAAGGCTGGCCGGCTCGTACGGCTGAGGCTGTCCGGCTCGTACGGCTGAGGCTGGCCGGCTCGTACGGCTAAGGCTGGCCGGCTAAGGCTGTCCGGCTCGTACGGCTCCGGCTCGTACGGCGGCCAGCCGGCTGGTCAGCCGTACCGCGATCACGCCCAGCAGGCCGGCCAGCGCGGCGAAGCAGGGCAGCACCCACAGCGCGCTGTGGATGGAGGTGGCGCTGGCCAGCGGCCCCAGCGCGGCCGGCCCGATCAGGAAGCCCAGGTAGCTGAAGCTGGACACCACGGCGAGCTTCGGCCCGGCCGCGCCCGGGCCGTCGGCGGCGGTGGAGAAGAACACCGGTATCAGCACCGACAGGCCGAAACCCAGGCAGCCGAAGCCGATCATCGCGCCGGCCAGGTCGTGCGACAGCAGCCCGAGCGACATGCCGAGCGCGCCGATGCCGGCCAGCAGGGCCAGGCTGCGAGCCCGGCCGAGCCGCTGCACCACCC
>DASUAC010000467.1:0-8380 GCA_035763985.1 Jatrophihabitans sp.
GTGGTGCGCAGCACCGGATGGTCATCAGTTTCGGTTGACCAATACGGTCAATTCTCGGCTGCCAGACCCAGGGTGATGAGCAGCTCATCAGCGCGGGGATGACCTAGCTCCCGGTAGATCCGGTAGGCCTTGATGAGGTGCGCCTGAGCCTGCGAACGGTCCTGTTCGCGAGCGGCGGACCGGGACAACGTTTCGTAGGCTTCGGCCTGCTCGAAACGGACACCGCAGGATTCCATCACCTCGATGGCCCTGACCAACTCGTCCCGGCCGTCCTGGTCTCGTTCCAGGTCGATCAGTGCCTGGCCTCTGCGCAGCAGCACCCGACCGACGCTGACCCGATCGGTCAACTCCCCGAACATCGTCAAAGCGTTCGTCAGCGGATCGAGAGCGGACACCGCGTCGCCCGCGGCGATGTGTGCCCAGCCGATGTGGTAATCCTGCAGCGCGATGCCGCGCGCCCGCCGCGCCTCCACGAATAACGCACGAGCGGCATGAAACTCGGCAAGCGCCTCGTCATACCTGCCCTCATGCAACAGCGCCACGCCGCTGAACTCGATGACCGAGGCGATCAGCCGGAGGTCCCCGTATTTCTGAGCGGCCTGCTTGGCCTCAGCCAGCAACATCCCGGCGGCCGGGTAGTCACCCAGCTCCGCCTTGATCCGGCCGAGTTGCGAATACAACCTCGCCGAAGCACCCAGGTCGCCCAATCGGTGCGCCGAGCGGATTGCCAACTCATGGGATTCGACCAGTTCGGCAAAGAGCTTCTGGCTGGAGCAGAGCGGCCACAACGTCTCCGTCAGCCGCCAGACCCGTTCGTCCTGTTCCTGTTCGAAGTTCGTCCGGAGCACCGAGATGACGTTGTGCCGAGCTTGGAAGAACCAGCCGAATGCCGCTGCCGGGCTCTCGAACCGCAGCCCGATACCGCTGTCGGCGGGAGACGGGACCAGCCGGAACCGATCGAGCACGATGGCCCGGTCGGCTTGCTCCAGCGTGTCGAGGTAGTAGCCGGTGAGCCGGCTGAACGCCGCGGCCTGCCCTTCCACGCTCTCGTCGCGGTCCAGGCAATTGGCCATGTGCTCGCGGATCAGCTTGTGCATCCGGAACAGATCCGGCTCGGGTGACTCGAGCAGGTGCGCGTCGTACATGACATCCAACGCCCGGCGTACCTCGTCCGCCGGCCGGTCAATCATGGCGCTTGCCGCTGCGGCGCTGATATCCAGGCCGGGATGGATGGCTAGCATCCGGTAGACCTGCGCGACCCCCGGAGGCAGATCGGCGTAGGTGAAATCAAAGATGGCTTCGAGCTCATACCCATTGGGAGCTGATAACGCCTGCAGTGGCCGTTCCCGCGCCAGTTGCTCCAGCAGCCATGCGACGGTTCGGTTTGCGTCAGCCTCGAGACGACCCGCGCAGACACACAGAGCGATCGGCAGCCCTCCGCAAAGTTCGATCAGCTGGTCGATCTGCGCTGGCTCACGGCCTACCCGTTCAGCCCCGATGGCCTCTTCGATAAGCCCACGTGCGGCTGCCGGTTCCAACGGCCTCACCTCGACGTGCCGGGCACCCTCCATCAGGAGCGCGTCCATCCTGGAATTGGCGGTGACCACCACCACGCTGCCGGCGCCGGCCGGCAACACGGCGAGGGCTTGGGCGGGCTCCTCCACATCATCGAGGAGCAGCAGGAGCTGCTTTCCCACCGTCAGTTTCTGGAACAGCCGCTGGCGCTCGGCGAACTGGAGAGGCATGGCGATATCGGCAGTGCCGAGTTCCCGGAGGAAGTCGGCGAGGACCTCACTGGCATCCACCCGGCCGCCCCGGCGCCGGCGCGAGAAATCACCGTACAGGTCACCGTGCGGGAAGTAGCCCCGGCGCTGGTTTCCCCAATACCGGCCGAGAGCTGTCTTGCCGACGCCGTGCAGTCCCGAGATTACGGCCATCGAGGGGCCGGGTGACTGCCTGGACCGATCCAAGAGCCGGTCCAGGCTGGCGAGTTCCGGTGTGCGGTTGACGAACCTGAGCGGTGCGTGCGGCAAGCGCCGCGGAACCACCACCTCGTCCTCGACGAACCAGCCCGGCGGCACCCGGAAGAACTCCTGCACCAACTCGGGGTGTCTCTTGATACGTTCGTCCAGTTCGGTCGCGGCCCAGAACTCGCAAGCCAGGCCCCGTTCCGCCGCGTAGCTGCCGACCGCGTCGCGGAGCCGGGCGGATACCAGGCTGGTGACGACGAAGACCATGGTGACCCGCTGGGACGGCATGCCGGCGAACCGGCTCGCCACCCCCGCAGCGACCTCGGCGACTTCGGCCTCCAGCTGCGCTCGCCGCAACCGGCTGCGGCGCTTGCACTGGAAGTACCAGGGATCGGGACCACGAAATGCCACGATGTCCCGGCCACCATCGCTGCCGGCCGCACCGTAGTGCTCGGCCTTGGTGAAGCCTTCGGCACGAACAAGCCACAGGCACAGCCGCTCGAAGGTGCTCGCGTCCAACTGGAGGAGCGGCAGCAGATGGTTCGACGCGGTGACGGGCGGTGTCGCACGTGCGCCGGTGCCGTGCCTCTCCACGTAGCTCATCATCGCTTATCAGGCCGGTGAACAGATGCCGAATGTCGGATTAGGCCTTGAAACGTTCAGCGCGCCCGGGCGAGCTGCTCGGCGTCGTGCAGTCCGCGCACCACGTTGCGGCGACCGAAACGGCGATGTCCTGCTCGGACCCACGCCGTGCCAGCAGTCCCTCGATCAACTGTTGCCGCTGCTGACCACGTGTGCGGCTCGCACGTTCGCCCCCCGAGCCGGCGGCGGAGGTTTACCCCGCCCTGGCGTACCAGCGGCGTTCGTTAGACCATGACTGTTATGACCTCCACCGCTCGTACCGTGCGCGCCCCGCGCGGCACCGGCCTCACTGCCCGTGGCTGGCAGACCGAGGCTCCGCTGCGCATGCTGATGAACAACCTCGATCCGGAGGTGGCCGAGCACCCGGAGGAGCTGGTCGTCTACGGCGGCACCGGCAAGGCCGCCCGGGACTGGAACTCCTTCGACGCGATCGTCCGGACCCTGACCACGCTGGAACTGGACGAGACGCTGCTGGTGCAGTCCGGCCGTCCGGTCGGGGTGCTCAAGACGCACGAGTGGGCGCCCCGGGTACTGATCGCCAACTCGAACCTGGTCGGCGACTGGGCGACGTGGGAGGAGTTCCGCCGGCTGGAGAAGCTCGGCCTGACCATGTACGGCCAGATGACGGCCGGCTCCTGGATCTACATCGGCACCCAGGGCATCCTGCAGGGCACCTACGAGACGTTCGCCGCGGTCGCCACGAAGAAGTTCGGCGGCAGCCTGGCCGGCACCATCACGCTCACCGCCGGACTCGGCGGCATGGGCGGTGCCCAGCCGCTGGCGGTCACCATGAACGGCGGCGTGGCCATCTCCGTCGAATGCGACCCGTCGCGGATCAAGCGCAGGATCGAGCATCGCTACCTGGACGTGCAGGCCGACTCGCTGCAGCACGCGCTGGATCTGGCGGTCGGGGCGCGGGACGCCCGCAAGCCGCTGTCCATCGGGCTGCTCGGCAACGCCGCCTCGGTGGTGCCGCAGCTGCTGGCCAACTCCGCGCCGATCGACATCGTCACCGACCAGACCTCGGCGCACGATCCGCTGGCGTACCTGCCGATCGGGGTGGAGTTCTCCGATTGGAAGGAGTACGCGGCCAGCAAGCCGGAGGAATTCACCGGCCGGGCCAGGGCGTCGATGGCCCGGCACGTGGAGGCGATGGTCGGTTTCCAGGACGCCGGCGCGGAGGTGTTCGACTACGGCAACTCGATCCGCGGCGAGGCGCAACTGGCCGGTTATTCCAGGGCATTCGACTTCCCCGGCTTCGTGACGGCCTACATCCGGCCGCTGTTCTGCGAGGGCAAGGGCCCGTTCCGGTGGGCCGCACTGTCCGGTGACGCCAGGGACATCGCCCGTACCGACAAGGCGATTCTCGATCTGTTCCCGGAGAACGAGTCGTTGCGGCGGTGGATCACGATGGCTCAGGAGAAGGTGCACTTCCAGGGCCTGCCGGCCCGGATCTGCTGGCTCGGCTACGGCGAACGGGACCGGGCCGGGCTGGAGTTCAACAAGCTGGTCGGCAACGGCGAGATCTCGGCACCCATCGTGATCGGCCGCGACCACCTGGACAGCGGCTCGGTGGCCTCGCCGTACCGGGAGACCGAGGCGATGGCCGACGGCTCGGACGCGATCGCCGACTGGCCGCTGCTCAACGCCATGGTGAACGTGGCCAGCGGCGCGTCCTGGGTGTCCATCCACCACGGTGGCGGGGTCGGCATCGGCCGGTCCATCCACGCCGGGCAGGTCAGCGTGGCCGACGGCACCGAGTTGGCGGCGCAGAAGCTGGAGCGGGTGCTGACCAACGATCCCGGCATGGGCGTGATTCGCCATGTGGATGCAGGCTATTCGCGCGCCGAGGAGGTCGCCGACGAACGCGGCGTCCGGACGCCGATGCGGGAGGGCTGAGGATCACAGGTCCCTCCGGCTACCACTGCGCCCATTCACGACTCGTCGAGTTGGTAGTCCAGCCGGCCGAACCGGACCAGCGGCTGCACCTGGTCCGGCAGCAGGGTGGAGAACAGTTGCAGGTCGAAGCTGAGGAAGGCCACGTTGTCCGGCGCCGGCGCGTGGCCGGCGTACCAGTCGTCGATCGCCGCGGCGGTGTCGGCCGGCACATTGTCGGTATAGGGAAAGGTCGGCCGGTAGAAGACCGGTACCAGCGAGACCAGATCGGTCGGTGACAACGGCCCGTCCGGCGGCGCCAACCGGTAGCCGTAGTTGCCGGTCAGCTTCTGGCTCACCTGCGCGGCGGTCGGCGGCGTACCGAGCACCTCGGTGAACACGGTGGTCAGCGCGGCCGGCAGCTCCGCCCGGGTGCCGCTGCCGAACAGCAGCGCCTGATCCCAGAGCAGGCTCGGCACCGCCAGGTTGGTGAAGGTCAGCGGTGGCGTGCGATAGACGAACAGCTCGGCGGTCTCGGTGCCCGGGGTGAGATTCTGGTTGCGGCTCACGGTCACACTCGCCCGGGCGTTCTGGTACTCGACCACGTTCAGCATGTCGTACCAGACGACATACCCCAGCCGGGAGCCGGCCGGCACGTCCTGGTCGAACAGGTAGGTCAGGCTTGACGGCACCGATCCGGGTGGCACCTCGGGCTGCTGCAGCGGCCGCAACACACCGTCCGGATCGAGGTAACCCAGCTGCGGGATCGCCCCGGCCGGCCCCCAGTCGTCGGACTCACGCACCAGCACCAGCGCGGCCAGCAACTGCACCCCGGCGTCGCCCGAGCGGTAGCGGTTCTGCAGCTGCCAGCCGTAGCTCTCGGCCGGCACCAGCCCGTCGCCGGCATCTCCGGCGGCGTCCGGCGTGGCCGGCACGAAGCCCCAACTGTCGGCCACGGTGGTGGCCAGCTCGGCCAGCGCGGCCAGCGCGGACGCACCGGCGCTGTCCGCCCCGGACGAACCCGGCGCGACCAGGGTGGCCAGGTCGGCCTTGATCGCGGCCGCGTTGCTGGCGTACTCGGCCAGTGCCGGGAACGGATCAGCGCCGGCGGCCAGCGCGAACCCGACGACCGGCTGGTAGTTGAAACCCACCGTGATCGTCGCGACGTCCTGCGCGGCCAGTTGCAGCTCGAAGCCGGCCGAGTAGGTCCAAGCCTCCACCTTCGCGATCCGGTCCGAGACCTGCTCGGTGGCGACCAGCTCGTCGGCCGAATAGCTGGCCAGCGCGCTCTGGTTCACCAGCCGCGGCGTCACCGGGTAGGCGCGCAGCGGCACCGGAATGTCCAACTGGCCGAGGTCGGTACGGATCACCGCACCGTTCAGCTCGGCCGGCACGCTGGGCAGCGGGTTCACGAAGTGCAGCCACTTCGAGCTCTGGTAGCCGGCGACGTACTCGGCATCGGTGACCGAGTACTCCAGCGCGGTGATGCCCAGGCCCAGGTTCAGGAACAGCCGCCGGTACTGCGCCCGGTTCTTCAGGGTGAGCAGCAGGGTCAGCGGGCCGGCCGGCACGTCCAGGTCGACCTTGCCGGGGCTGAGGCTGTGCTCCGGCACCCAGCGCAGCACGTGCAGCACGGTGTCGAGCACCAGCACCGCCTGGTCGGCGATCAGCGGCGCCAGCACCGCCACCGGCATGCCCTGGGCGGCGGCCAGGCCGGTCAGGCTGGAGGTCTGCTCGGTGACGGTCACCGGCTCCCCGCGCAGGTACACCGTTCCGGTCAGCAACCCGGCCAGGTCCTGGTTCGCGATGGCCAGATAGACCAGGTCGACGTCGAGCGCGTCGGCCATCGTGCTCAGCGTGTCGCCCAGGCCGACCGAGGCGGTGAAGCCGTCGACGGTCAGCGCCATCCCGTCCCGGAACAGCGGCGCGGTCTCGGCGAAGGTGTCGGCGAACACCGCGGGCGTGGTGTCCAGCGCCGTGATGCCGGTGGACAGGCTGTCGTGCTCGCCGATCGTCCAGGTGGCCGAGCCGAGGGTCAGCTGGGCACCGGTGGCCAGCACGTTGGTGGTGGCCGACAGCAGCTCGACCACCGCCTGGACGGACACGGTGAACCGCTCGGCCAGCTCGCCCAGCGTGCTGGCGGTGTCCAGCGGCACCGTGTTCGCCAGCACCTTGCCAGTCAGCCGATGGCCGCCGGCATCGGCACCGGTGCTGCCCCAGCTCGCCTGCACCGAACTCGGCACCTGCACCACCGCGTCGGTGTCGTAGCCGGCCGACAGGTTCACCCGCAGCAGCTGCTCCAGCGCTGCCTGCGCGGCGGCGGCGTCCAGTGCCGCGCCACCATCCTGGATCGGCGCCAATTGCTGGGAGATCTTGCTCGCCAGGGTCAGCTTGGCGGACACCAGCGCATCGAAGTCGGCCGAGCCGGACGCGTCGGCGGTGGCCAGGTAGCCGGCCGAGGCGTAGCTCGGCGACAGCGCCAGATCCACCGTGGCCAGCAGATCCCGGGCCCAGTCGGTGACGTCCACCGACTGGAACATCAGGTTCTGGCTGTCGGTGCTGAACGGCGGGTTCGCCCCGGACAGGTAGGCCCGGACGTCGGCGGTACGCGAGATCAGGCTGTTCGACAGCGGCGGCAGGCCGAGGAAGGCCGGCGTGCCGCCGAGGCTCACCCGCCGGATGGCATTGCCGTCGTCGGTGTCCGGCGCCGCGAACCGCACCAGGTACTGCTGCTGGCTACCTTGCTCACGCACCGAGCTGGTGCCCAGCCACAGTTCGCCGCCGTACGCGGTGGCCAGCGCGTCGGCGAAGCCGGTCAGGGTGGCCGGTTCGCCGGTGGTGACCGGGGTGATCGTGCTGCTCGCCTGCCGCACCTCGGGCACGTCGGCGAAGCTGTCGGCGATCTCGTCGGCCGGCCGGCTGATCGTGACGACGCAGGACAGCTCGGTCAGCGTGTCGGTGACCGCCGGCAGCGCGGGCAGCGCGGCGGTCAGGGTGGCCCCCGGCGGCGGCAGCAGCACCAGGCTGGCCGGGTCCACCACCGGCTGGTCCAGCATCGCGGCCAGGAACGCGTCGTAGCTCAGCGGGACGACCACCGCCAGGTTGACCAGGTCCATGGTGTTGGCCAGGGTCTGGTCGGGACCGACCACGAAGTCGTGCCCGTCGATCGAGTATTCGGCCCCCTGCTTGAGGAATCCGGCCAGCGCGGCGTTACACCGGGCCAGCGACAGGCCGTCGGCGGCGGTCAGGAACGCACTCGCCACAGCGGCGATGGTGGTCGGATCGGCGCCCTCGGCGAGAGCAGTCGGTGCCGGACAGACCAGCGCGGCGCCCGGCCGCAGCAGGCCGGCCTGGTCGGCGACCGCATCGATCAGCTGGTCCAGGCTCGGCCGGTTGTCGGCCGGGAACTGCAGCCGGAGCGTGTTCAGCGAGTCGTCCGGGCCGGTGGTCACCGACCCGAAGCCGGGCACCGTGACCGGCTGGCCGGCCAGGAAGATGCCGGGCTGGTCGGCGTTCAGCCCGCCGAGTTCCTCGCTGCTCCGGCCGAACAGGGTGGCGATCTGGTGCAGCGTCCGGTCCGGCTGGATGCCGTACGGGGTGGCCGCCAGGCCGGCCGGGTCGAGCAGCGCGGGCAGCACCAGCAGCACGTCGGTGGCCAGCACGCTCGAGGCGTTCGCGGCGGCGAAGTCGGCCAGGCTGATGCCGGCGGACTGGTCCAGGAAGTAGCGCAGCGGATCCACCGGCGCGGTCGAACTCTGCTCCGAGATCTGCAGCCGGACGTCCTGCTGGAGCAGGCCGGGCAGGTCGCCGTTCAGCGTGCAGAAACCGGCCAGATCACCGCCGAACACCGACGCCACCAGGTCGTCCACGGTGCTGGTGGCCGCGACCAGCCG
>DASUAC010000468.1:0-21481 GCA_035763985.1 Jatrophihabitans sp.
GGGCAGGTCGTCGCGCTGCTGGACGCCCCGGTTGTCCACCGGCGAGCCGGCGTCGCGCAGCAACAGCGCACCGGCGTCCCGATTGAGCACCGCCTGCCTGGCCTGCTCGTCCTCGTCCGCCCAGCCGTCCGGGGTGAGCCCGATATGGCAGTGCGCATCGATGAATCCGGGCAGTACCCAGCCGGCGGAGCTGATCGTCTCGGCCCCGGGCACCGGCTCGAAGGTGAGCCGGCCGTCGACTATCCAGGCGTCCCGCTCGGTCTCCTCCGGCAGGAAGACGCCGCGCAGGTGCAATGCGGTGGAAGACACTCCACGCAGCGTAGCGGGCTTGACATATTCCTATATGGGTATAGCTTTGCCGCATGGCTCGAGCCGCCACCACCACCGACGTCTTCAATGCGGTGGCCGAACCGCGCCGCCGGCAGATCGTGGATCTGCTGGCCACCGGCGAGCGCCCGGTCAACGAGCTGGTCGAGCAGTTGCAGCTGGCCCAGCCGCAGGTGTCCAAGCACCTGCGGGTGCTGCGCGAGGTGGGCCTGGTGACCGCCCGGGACGCCGGCCGGCAGCGACTGTACCGGCTGCACCCGCCGGCGCTCCGACCCATCCACGCCTGGGTGGCCGGCTACGCCCGGTTGTGGTCGGAGCGCTTCGATCGGCTGGACGAGGTGCTGGCCGAACTCACCGAACAGGGGGATGGCGATGACCACTAGTACGGCAACGGTGACGCTGCCCGCGGACACCCAGATCCTGATCACCCGCCGGTTCGCCGCGTCCCGCCACCAGGTGTACCGGGCCTGGACCGAGCCGGAGCTGATCCGGCGCTGGTGGCACGCCAACCGGGCCGAGGTCACCGAGGTGCAGGTCGATCTGCGGGTGGGCGGCCGCTGGCGGTACGCGGCGCGCACCCCGGACGGCTTCGAGTTCGCCTTCTACGGCGAATACCGCGAGATCGTGCCGGACGCCAAGCTGGTGACCACCGAGATCTACCAGCACGCGCCGGACGATCCCGCGCTGACCACGGCGACGTTCGCCGCCCACGGCGACGGCACCATGCTCACCCTGCTGTTCGAGCACGCCAGCCAGGCCGCGCGGGACGCCCAGCTCCAGTCCGGCATGGAGGACGGCCTGCAGGACGCGCTGAGCCTGCTGGAGGAACTGGCCGGCTCGCTGAGCTGAGCTTGCGCTTTTCGTATCCAATTTGTAAGCCAGGGCAACCGAATCGGATGCGAAACCGCGCGAATCGAGACCGGCAACAGAGGTGGCAAGGACAGCCATACGTCAGCGTTGGAAAGGTGCGCGGGGAGGAAGGTCAGCTCTTCGGGAACTTCAGCTTTGACCGGTCCGACCGTCGTTGCTGGGCAGCAGTGCCGGGCAAGGGCCACCCTGCAGCCTGGTCGGGTAGTCGCCAGCCATGGCGCCTAGAAGCATCGACCCGTACAGCCAAGAAGTCATGCCAAATCGAGATGACTGCGCCGTGCACTGTTAAAGTCTGCACAGCAAGGTAGCCATCATTTGGGTAGTGGGTCAGTTTGAATTCGGCGGCCTGTAGGCCGCTTTTCTGTCGGAGGCGCTTCTTACGTTTCGGGTAGCGCTCACCAATCCCGGTGAGGCGGTCCCGGCCGGTGCGTGAACACCGGGCCGGGACCTTGGTTGCACACCTGAGACGACAGGAGCACAACCCGTGACCAACGGTAACGGCAACAACGGTTCAACCCACGGCGGCGAGCCGGACGACGGCTGGACGCCCAGCGTCGATCAACCCTGGCGGCCGATCCGGCAGGACCAGATCATCTACCTGTTCGACCACGGCCAGCCGTGGTGTCAGGACCGCCACGGGCACCCGCAGTACCAGCCCGGCAACTACCCGAGCATCACCCACCACCCGACCGAATGTCAGAGCTACGGCGGTTGGTTCGAGGGGTGGTTCGAGGACGCCCGAGCGGGCTTGAACGGGCCGCCCGGCTTTCTCTCGGCGTACTTGGTCCGGCCGTTCCGGTTCGGTCAGCGGCGCTGGGAACACCACGACGACACGCGGCTGGCTATCGAGTTCGCGCCGAAGTTCGAAGGTGCTGCCATGCCGTTCCGGTGCTCTATCCCGATGGAGTCGATCCGCAACCTAGCGCGGCATCTGAACCTCACCGCAGACGTAGGGGACGGCTGGCGGGAGCCACGCGAGATCAGGCACTGAACCGACTAACACCCCGGCAACAAGGCAGAGAACGGCGGGAGGCTCGGTCCTCCCGCCGTTCCGTTATGTGGAACGACGAAGCCCTCTCTCCGCATACGGCCAGATGGGCCGGGAGTCCTCCAATAACGCCGCCTCAAGATCATCTGAGGTCTCGTAGGTGAACGAGACGCTTACCGGGATTCCTGGCCCGATGAGCAGTTGGGCGATGACCTGTTGATCGTCCTCGCCTGGTTCAACTGCTACCGGGTACCAGACGGTGTGACCCTCCTCAAGCACCGCAGAAATAACCTTCTGCATGTGCCGGGCCATGCCGTCAGGCACTTCATACCTAGCGTCGCCGTAGGCGATGGTCGCCATGCTGATTCCCCCTTGAACGGTGGCTTTCTGAGGCGACCGTAGCGGAGTCCTCAACCCGCCTAATCGAGCAGTGCGGCTATCTCGGTCAGGGTCCATACGTGGTCAGCGACTCCGGCCGCCATAGCCGGCGTGGTCGGGTAGCCGTTGTTCGCCTTGGTCAGCGTCTTGTGCGGCCGGGCGAAGTTGTAGTGCATGTAGTGGAGGGAAACCGCGTGCGCCAGGTTCTCGACCTTCTTGGAGAACCCGTTGGTGAGCCGGGTGAAGCGGCGCATCCCCATCCGCATGGTGAGGTTTTGCCTTTCAACGTAGGACGTTGACGCCTTGTCCATATCCGGGTTGCCGGTGATCGGGCGAAGGTCGATGCCGGTGCAGACAGCGGGGCTGTAGCGGCGCTCATCGCTCTTTCCGGTGGCCGTGCCGTAGATCTTGTGCAACATGGCGTAGTCGATCTCAGCGCCGAACGCGGACTCGACAGCGGACAGGTAGGGCTTGTGTCCGTCGGTGGTCAACTGCACCCGGTTGGCCAGCCGGGACGCGAGATCGCGCATGAACACCTCGGCATCCTCGGCGTTGCGCTGGCCGACGTACCACGACGGAACCAGCTTGGTGTCGGCGCAGATCGCGGTCCAGGTCCACACGTCGCCGTAGCCGAACTGGCCCTCGCGTTCGGCCGGGACGTTCTTCTGCTTGGAGTAGCAGAACGACCAGATTTCGTCGCACTCGATGCGCTTGCACGGCAGGTTCGTCAGCGCGACGTCCTGGTAGGCAGAGCAGGCCATGCCCAAGTCCTCAAGCAACTTGGTGATGGTGTTCTTGGCCGCGCCGGTCACCCGCACCGTCGCCCGGATGCTCATGCCCTCCACCAGGCAGCCGATGATCCGCACCCGTTGCTCGGTGCTCAACCTGTTCGCCATACTGCCCATCATGCTTGAGGGGTACGACAAAAATGAGCATGCATAGCGCGGCAAGCAATGCTGGCCAACTTGGCTATTTCGACTGCTACACCGCCCGGAATCCGGGGCCTACAAGCGTGTTCCATGACAGGCTGTCGCATCCCTGGTACGGTATGCCTACCGCGCTAAGCATGCAACCAAAAGGAGCCGGCGTGATGGACGAACCCGAGGGCGAAAAGCAGGGCGCTGACCTGGTGGAGCTAGGCCGTCAAGGTGGCCTAGCTCGGGCTCAGGCACTCGATAGCGAGACGCGCAGTGAGATCGCCGCGCGGGCAGCCGCCGCGCGCTGGGGAGAGTTCCAAGTCGCTGCCCGCACCGGGACGCTTCGGATCGGCAATCTCGAACTGTTCTGCGCTGTCCTAGAGGACGGCACCCGACTGCTGAGCCAAGGCACTGTGTTGCAGGCTCTCGGACGTAACCCGGAGAAGTCCAGGCGAACTCGCGGAGCGTCCGAAGTCCGCGCGCCCTTCCTGCACGCGAACAACCTCCAGCCGTTCATCTCCCAGGAGTTGCGGGAGATGGAAGCGCCGATCCCGTACCGCGTCCGGGGCGACAGCGGCCGGGCATGGGGATACCGGGCTGAAATGCTGCCGCTGGTCTGCGAGGTCTACCTAGCCGCCCGCCGCGAAAAGGTCCTCATACCCAATCAGCAGCCAGCCGCAGCAGCGGCCGAAATCCTGATGAGCGGCCTGGCCCGCGTTGGCATCATCGCCTTGGTCGATGAAGCAACCGGATACCAAGAAGTCCGCGCCCGCGATGAGTTGCAAGCAATCCTCGAACTGTATGTCCAGCCCGAGTTCCGCCGCTGGGTCAGGATGTTTCCCGACGAGTTCTTCCGGCAGGTATTTCGGCTCAACGGCTGGGAGTTCAAGCCGGGGAACACCAAGCGGCACCCGCAGACCGGCAAGCTCATCAACCGCTACATCTACGACCAGTTGCCGCCCGGCGTCCACGACGAACTACGACGACGTAACCCGCGCACCGAGAAGGGCTACCGCAAGCACAAGCACCACCAGTACCTCACTGCCGACACTGGCAACGTGCACCTGGACCGCCAGATATCCACCGTGACGACCCTCATGCGCATCGCCAAGGACAAGCAGGAGTTCGAGGAGTTGTTCGAGCGGGCGTTCCCGCCGCCGCAGGAGAGACTGCCGCTGGTGATAGCTGTGCCGCCTCCTACTGAGGACGACCCCAGCGAGCCTCAGCTGCCTTTCGGGCAATAGCAGTCCGCTGCTCGGGCGTCAGCTTCTCCGCCCGCGCCTTGCCGCCCTTGAGGCCGCCACGACGGCCCAGCGCGACGGCGGCCGGGTCCTTGCCGTCGTCCGGCTCGGTTACCTCGTCCTTGTCCTCGTCCGTCGAGTCGCGGACGATGGAGGCTGCCAGCGCGTTCAGGTCGCGCGGGCGTTTGCGTGAGCGGTCAGGCATGGACCCATCGTGCCACGGTCGGCCGCTCCGCTGGGAAGCCGCCGCGATTCAAACTGACCCACTACCATCATTTGCGCTTGGCTGTGCGGGGGTGCAACTCATTATCGATCTTGAATTCAAGCGGATCCTTCTAAGCTCGGATACCTTCTCGACATCGGTCACACCGTCAATGCTCATACGTGAAGGTGCATTGGGTAGCGCTAAGGAGCAGCTGCAGTACTGGCTTAACGCCAGACAGCAAGTAGAGCCTGACGCTCAACCACTCAGGGCTGAGAAGGGAGGTCGGCAATCTGCGTTCAGCCCGACGGCTTGGTTGCGCATCTACTCGCCGGTATACTCTCGCCGCGCTACGGAGGGCTTCTACTTGGTATATCTCTTTGCCGCGGATGGGTCGGCCGTCTACCTGTCCTTGAATCAAGGTACAAGCGAATACCGCTCCAACGCGATGCGGCCAATTTCGGATCCCGCCATCCTGCGATCTCGAGCGGTCGAGGCTCGTAGCGTCCTTGCCGACTACGAAAACAACCCTGTCCTGAAGCACGCAACTATCGACATGGATCTAGGCACAGGACATCTGCATGGCGTTGGCCGTGAGAGCCGTAGGCGCATCCGCAACTACGAAGCAGCTTGTGTATACGCACTTCGCTACGAGCGGCTGTCAATTCCGGACGACTCGGCATTAGTCGCTGACCTGGATGCGATGATTCCACTACTCCGAGTCCTGTATGACGAAGTCCCTATCGGCCTACCGCTAGAGTCACCACGCTCGCCAGCGGGTGGATCGGGCCGTCCTGCCAGGAGCGGCGCGGGGCGACAGATGGACGCAGCGTGCCGGCGCGAGATAGAGGTGTATGCCGAGAACTGCGCAATTAGCTGGCTCGGCGACGATTGGCAGGTCGAGCGCGTTGGTCACCTAAAGCGGGGCTACGACTTGCTCTGCCGTCGCGGGGACAGGGAGCTCCATATTGAAGTCAAAGGAACCGTCACATTGGGCGAGGAGGTAAGGCTCACCAGAAACGAGGTCCGCCACCTACGCTGCGGCGAATGCGCTGCTGAGCATGCGTTTTTTGTCATGTACGACATCACTCTGTCCTCCTCTGAAGGCATCGTTCGATGCAGCGGAGGGGCGGCGCGCGTGTTGCAGCCTTGGACGATCGAGGAACACGCGCTGACGGCTACCGAATATGTGTACCGACTGCCTCGCCTGACGAATGACCAGACGCTGACCCAAAGATGCAAGCTCTAAGACCGACACCTTAGAGTCAGCACCTCTGACGCGGAGGCAGATTCAGCGCGTGAGTGAAATTCGGGACTAGCGATCGGCGGTAACGCGCTCTCAGCTCTTCGGGAACTTCAGCTTCGACAGGTCCGGCAGCTCGGTGCCGGGCGGCAGGGACGGCAGGTTGCCGAAGCCGCTCGGCAAGCCGCCCGGCAGTCCGCCGCCGGGGAAGCCGGCCGGCATCCTCGGCTGGGTCGGCCCGCGTCCGGACTTCTTGCCGGCCTGCTTGTTCTTGCCCTTCTTGGCCTTGGCGCTGCGGTTGTTGCGCCGGGCGCCGGGAATCATCCCCATGCCGGCCATCCGGGCCATCATCTTGCGGGCCTCGAAGAACCGGTCGACCAGGCTGTTCACCTCGCTGACCGTGACCCCGGAGCCGTTGGCAATGCGCAGTCGCCGGGACCCGTTGATCAGCTTGGGATCGGCCCGTTCGGCCGGTGTCATCGAACGGATGATCGCCGCCGTCCGGTCCAGGTCCTTGTCGTCGACCGCGGCCAGCGCCTCCTTCATCTGACCGGCGCCGGGCAGCATGCCGAGCAGGTTGCCGATCGGGCCCATCCGGCGAATCGCCTGCAATTGCTCGAGGAAGTCCTCCAGCGTGAAGTCGGTGCCGCTGGTCAGCTTGGCGGCCATCCGCTCGGCCTCGTCGGCCTCGAAGGTCCGCTCGGCCTGCTCGATCAGGGTCAGCACGTCGCCCATGCCGAGGATCCGGGACGCCATCCGGTCCGGGTGGAAGACGTCGAAGTCCTCCAGCTTCTCCCCGTTGGAGGCGAACAGGATCGGCTGACCGGTGACGTAGCGGACGCTCAGCGCGGCGCCACCGCGGGCGTCGCCGTCCAGCTTGGTGAGCACCACCCCGGTGAAGCCGACGCCCTCGGCGAACGCCTGCGCGGTGTTCACCGCGTCCTGGCCGACCATGGCGTCCAGCACGAACAGGATCTCCTGCGGCTGCACGGCGTCGCGGATGTCGGCGGCCTGCTGCATCAGCTCGGTGTCGATGCCGAGCCGGCCGGCGGTGTCCACGATGACCATGTCGTGCTGCGCCCGCAGCGCGAAGTCGATCGAGTTGCGGGCCACCGTGACCGGGTCGCCCTGGCCGTTGCCCGGCTCCGGCGCGTAGACGGCGACCCCGGCCCGCTCGCCGACCACCTGCAGCTGGTTGACCGCGTTCGGCCGCTGCAGGTCGGCGGCGACCAGCACCGGCGCGTGCCCGGCCTGCTTGAGGTGGCGGGCCAGCTTGCCGGCCAGGGTGGTCTTGCCGGAGCCCTGCAGGCCGGCCAGCATGATCACGGTCGGCGGGTTCTTGGCGTACTGCAGCCGGCGGGTCTGGCCGCCGAGAATCTCGATCAGTTCCTCGTTGACGATCTTGATGACCTGCTGGGCCGGGTTGAGCGCCCGGCTGACCTCCTCGCCGGAGGCCCGCTCCTTGACCGCGCCGATGAACTGGCGGACCACCGGCAGCGCGACGTCGGCCTCCAGCAGGGCGATCCGGATCTCCCGGGCGACCGCGTCGATATCGGCCTGGGACAGCCGGCCCTTGCCACGCAGGCCGGTGAAGACCGAGTGCAGCCGGTCGGACAGAGTGTCGAACACGCGAGAACCCCTAGGTACGCCGTTGGTTGAGCTCCAGGCTACGTGACCGGACGGGCCGGACCCCTTACAGCAGGCCGCGGCCCCCGTCGACGTAGATGACCTGGCCGGTCACGTACCCGCTTTCCTCGGCGGTGAAGAAGGCCGCCACGTTGGCGATGTCGTCCGGCACCCCGCCCCGCCGGACCGGAACGGTGGAGGCCACCCGCTCCCGCATCTCCTCGATGGTGCTGCCGATCCGCTCGGCGGTGGCCTTGGTCATCGCGGTCTCGATGAAGCCGGGTGCAATCGCGTTGACGGTGATCCCGAACGGGCCGAGTTCGATCGCCAGGGTCTTGGTGAAGCCCTGCAGTCCGGCCTTGGCGGTCGCGTAGTTGGCCTGGCCCCGATTGCCCAGCGCGGAGGTCGAGGACATGTTGACGATCCGGCCGTACTTGCCCTGCACCATGTGCTTCTGCGCCTCCCGGCTGCACAGGAAGGCGCCCTTGAGGTGCACGCTCATCACGGTGTCCCAGTCGCTCTCGGACATCTTGAACAGCAGGTTGTCCCGCAGCACGCCGGCGTTGTTGACCAGGAGGTGCAGGCCGCCGAGTTTCTCGACCACCCGGTTCACCGCGGCCTCGACCTGCTCGGCCTGGCTGACGTCGGCACCGATACCGATGCCGCCGAACCGCTCGGCGGAGGCCTGCGCGGCGGCCTCGTCCAGGTCCAGCACCGCGACCTTCGCGCCCCCGGCGGCCAGCCGGGCCGCGATCGCCGCGCCGATCCCCTGCGCTCCCCCGGTCACCAGCGCGACCCGGTCCTGCACTCCTGGCATGCCTGTCGGTTCCTTTCGTCGATGCCGTCGTCTGTCAATGCCGTCGTGTGTCGATGCCGTCGCGGCGGGCCGGTCAGTCCGCGGCCTGGCCGGCTCGCTGTACCAACTCCGCGACGCCGGCCAGCCACCGGTCGATGTCGGCCGCCTTGCCTGCCCAGAACTTACCGACCTGCGGATGCGGCAGGATCAGGAAGCTCTCCTCGGCCAGCCCGCGCACCACCGCGTCGGCGACCTGGGAGACGCTGAGCACCTCGCCGGAGGCGGCCACCGCCCGGGCGCCCAGCTCGCCGGCCCGCAGTCCGTTCATCAGCAGCGGGGTGTCCACCCCCATCGGGCAGAGCACGCTGACCCGGATGTTGTGCTCGGCATAGCTGTAGGCGATCCATTCGGCCAGCGCCACCGCGGCGTGCTTGGTCACCGTGTACGGCGCGTCGCCGGGCACGGACAGCAGCCCGGCCGCGGACGCGGTGTTCAGCAGGTAACCGCCGCCGGCCTCGATCATCGCCGGCAGCACCGCCCTGGCGGCGTACAGGTGGGCCAGCACGTGCACCTGCCAGGCCCGTTGCCAGACCTGTTCACCGGCGGCCAGGCCGTCGCCGGTGGCCACCCCGGCGTTGGAGCAGAACAGGTCGACCCGGCCCTCCTCGGCCAGCACCCGGCGCACGCAGCCGGCCAGCGCGGGCTCGTCGGTCACGTCCAGCCGCTCGGCCCGGGCGACCGGCCCGATCCGCTCGGCCACCGCCCGTACCGCCTCCCCGTCCAGGTCGGTCAGCACCACCCGGGCCGCTCCCTCGGCGGCGAACCGCCGGGCCAGCTCCGCGCCGATCCCGCTACCGGCGCCGGTCAGCACGATCACCGATCCCGCGATCTGCATGCTCAGTCCTCCCTCGCTGTCGCCGTCGGCTCGGCCAGTTCGGCCAGCCGGCTCAGCCAACCGGCGGCATCGAGTTGCTCCGGGCCCGGCAACGCCGCCAGCACCGGCAGCTGCACCCCGGCATCGGTGTAGGCCCGCAGCTGGGCCCGGATGCCGGCCGGGCTCCCGTGCAGCACCAGTTCGTCGGCCACCTCGTCCGGCACCGCGGCCACCGCCGCCTTGCGATCGCCGGCTGCCCACAACCGCCACAGCTCGTCCAGCGCCTCGCCCCGGCCGAGCCAGCGGTGGAACTGCTCGTACGCATCCACCGTGAGGTAACCGGCGATCAGCCGTTTGGCCAGCGCCCGGGCGTGGCCGGCGTCCTCGGTCGGGCAGACGAAGATCCGGGCCACGATCCGGCTGGCCGGATTGCCCACCGCGGCAAGGCATTGCGGCACGTCGCGGGCGGCCAGCCAGTTCAGGATGACGCCGTCCGCCTCCCGGCCGGCCAACGCCAGCATCTGCGGACGCAGCGCGGCCAGCAGCACCGGTACCGGCTCGGCGGGCGGTTGTTCCAGCCGGAACCGCCGGATGCGGAAGGTGTCGAACGCGCCGTCCACCAGCTCGCCGGCCAGCGCCGCCTTGACGAACCGCAGCACGTCCCGGGTGCGCCGGTACGGCCGGTCGTAGTCGATGCCGTTCCAGCCTCCGACGATGGCCGGGCTGGACGCGCCCAGGCCCAGGCTGAACCGGCCGGGGGCGACCTGGGCGAGGCTGGCCGCGGACTGGGCGATCAGCGCCGGCCCGCGGGTGAACACCGGCACGATCGCGGTGCCCAGCCGCAGCTCGGGTTGCCAGGCGGCGGCCAGCGCCAGCGGGGTGAAGGCATCCGAGCCGGACGCCTCGGCCGACCACACGTCGGTGTAACCGCAACTCGGCAGCGCTCGGAGCAGCTCGGCGTGCTCGGACAGGCCGAGGCCGGTCTGTGGCACGGTCAGGCCGAGGCTCATCCGGTCGTCCCCTCGCTTGCCGCGGGCGATGTCCTTGCCGCGGGCGATGTGCCTGCCGGGTCGGGCGATGTCCTTGCCGCGCGCGGTGCCAGCCCGGCCAGCACCAGATCGGCCAGCTCGCCGGCCAGCCGCTCCGGGCTCTTCGCTCCGTCCGGTGAGTACCAGACCGGCAGCTCGTTGATCACCCCGAAGACGGTGAAGGTGACCATCTCCGGCGAGGCGACGGCGTTGAACCGTCCGTCCCGCTGGGCGGTCCGGACCAGCTCGGTGACCGCGTGGTGGATCTCGCGGCGGGCGGCCCGGACCCGCTGCTGGTTGGCATCGGTGAGCCGGTGCCCCTCCCGGAAGAACACCTTCGCCTCGGCCACGCTGGCCGCGGTGGTGGTCACCATGTCCAGCACGATCGCCCGCAGGGTGTCGGCCGGCGGCAGCGCCCGGTCCAGGATCCCGGCCAGCCCGGCCCGTTGCCGGTCCACCAGCTCCCGGTACACCTCGTAGAGCAGGTCGTCCTTGGACTGGAAGTGGTGGTACAGCGCGCCCTTCGCGACGCCGGCCCTGGCCACCACCTGGTTCACGCTGGTCGCGTCGTAGCCCTGTTCGGCGAACAACGCGACCGCGGCGGCCACGATCCGGGACCGGGTGTCGGTGCTGGCCGGCTCGGCCGCGACGGCCCTCACGACCGGCGCCGGGCCAGCTCGACCCTGGCCACGCTGCGCAGGTGCACCTCGTCCGGGCCGTCGGCCAGGTGCAGCGTGCGCAGTCCGGCCCACAGTTCGGCCAGCGGGGTGTCGCCGGACACCCCGGCCGCGCCGAATGCCTGGACCGCCCGGTCCAGCACGTACGAGGCGGCCCGTGGCGCGGCCACCTTGATCGCCGCGATCTCCGAGGCGGCCTGCCGCACCCCGGCGGTGTCGATCAGCCAGGCGGTCTTGAGCACCAGCAGCCGGGCCTGTTCGATGGCCAGCCGGGATTCGGCGATCCACTCCCGGATCACGCCCTGCCTGGCCAGCGGACCGCCGAACGCGGTACGGCCGGAGACCCGGTCGACCATCAGCTCCAACGCCCGTTCGGCCACCCCGATCGCCCGCATGCAGTGGTGGATCCGGCCCGGGCCGAGCCGGGCCTGGGCCATGCCGAAGCCGCCACCGGCCGGACCGAGCAGGTTGCTGGCCGGCACTTCGACGTCGTCGAAGTCGATCACCCCGTGCCCGCCGTGCGGTCCGTCGTCGTAGCCGAACACGGTGGTGGACCTGCGGATGCTGACGCCGGGGGTGTCCAGTGGCACCAGGATCATCGAGTGCCGGGCGTGCCGGTCGGCGTCCGGCTCGGACACCCCCATCACGATGGCGAGCTTGCACTCCGGCCGCAGCGCGCCGGTGGACCACCACTTGGTGCCGGACACCCGATAGCAGTCGCCGTCCCGGCTGATCCTGGTTGCGATGTTGGTCGCGTCGGAGGAGGCGACGTCCGGCTCGGTCATCGAGAAGCAGGACCGGATCTCACCGTCCAGCAAGGGTTTCAGCCATTGCTCGTGCTGAGCGTCGGTGCCGAACATGGCCAGCAGTTCCATGTTGCCGGTGTCCGGCGCCGAGCAGTTCATCGCCTCCGGCGCGATCGCGATGGACCGGCCGGACAGTTCCGCGAGCGGCGCGTAGTCCAGGGTGGACAGGCCGGGGCCGAACCGGGAATCCGGCAGGAACAGGTTCCACAACCCGCGCCGGCGCGCCTCGTCCTTCAGCCGGTGCAGCACCTGCGGGGTACGGAACGGCGTCCCGGAGTCCCGATGTGCTTGCTCCTGCTGGTGAAACTCCGCTTCGGCCGGGTAGATCCGCTCCTCCAGGAATCGGGCCAGCTCGGCCTGCAGTTGCCGGGATCGCTCGCTGTACTCGAAGTCCATTCGCCTATCTCCTAAGCCTGTCCGAGGCCGCGGCCAGCATGGTGTCGCGCAACCGGCCGAACGTCTCGAAGCCGCTGCCCACCGTTTTGCCCTGCAGGTAGCGGGCATGGATGCCGGCGGCGATCACCGCGAGCTTGAAGTAGCCGAAGCCGACGTACCAATCCAGGCCGGCCAGTGCCCGCCCGGTCCGCTCGGCGTACCGGTCCAGCAGCTGCTGCGGCGAGAGGAAGCCTTGCCCGGACGGGAAGTCCGGCATCACCGAGTCGCTGCCGCCGGCCTGTGAGTGGTAGACGAACAGCAGGCCCAGGTCGGTCAGCGGATCGCCCAGGGTGGCCATCTCCCAGTCCACCACGGCGGCGATCCGGTCGAGGCCGGGGGCGAACAGCACGTTGGTCAGCCGGTAGTCGCCGTGCACGATGCCGGGCTTCTGCTGCGGCGGAAGGGTGTCCTGGAGTTGCTGCACCACCTGCTCCTCGACCGGCATGCCGTCGGGAACCGAAGCCTGGAACTGCTTGTGCCAGCGGCTGATCTGTCGTTGCAGGAAGCCGTCCGGCCGGCCGAACTCGGCCAGCCCGACCTGGGCCGGATCGATGCCGTGCAGTGCGACCAGGGTGTCGAGCAGCAGTTCGCTGGTTCTTGTTGCGGTCTGGCGGTCCGGCACCAGCTCGGGTTTCTCGAGCACGATCCCGTCGATGAAGGACATCAGGTAGAACGGCTGGCCCAGCACCGTTTCGTCGGTGCACAGCGCGACCGGCTCGGGCACCGGCACGGCCGAGCCGTACAGCGCCGAGATCACCGTGTATTCCCGGGCCATGTCGTGGGCGGTGGGCAGCACGTGGCCGAGCGGCGGCCGCCTCAGCGCCCAGCTCTGGGTGCCGTCGGTGATCCGGTAGGTGAGGTTGGACCGGCCACCGGCGATCACCTCGGCGGCGAGCTCGCCCTGCCGCAGCCCGGGTTTGGCCTTGTCCAGCCAGGCGGTGGCCTGCGCAAGATCCAGGCCGGGCGGGTCTGCGGCTGGCATGTCGGCACCCTATGGTCCGACCGACCGGTCGGTCAAGCCTCGCGGCTGGACGCTTGCCGTTGCCGATGAGCGCGTCCGATTCCTTCATGCCAGGCCGGTCGTCCTCGCCTAACGTCGAGGGCATGACATCCCAACTCGCAGCAATCTCCATCGTCACCAACGACATGCCGGCGGCTGTGGCGTTCTACCAAGCCTGCGGACTTCGGCTCAGCGGCGGCGGTCCGGCGGAGCCGCACTCGGAATTCGCCGGGGCCGGCATCAAGGTCATGCTCGACACCCGCGAGATCATCGAGCAGATCGATCCGGAATGGCGGCCCCCGACCGGCGGCCACGCGATGGCGCTGGCATTCGACTGCGGCAGTCCCGCCGAGGTGGACGCCACCTTCGAACGGCTGGTGGCGGCCGGGGCAAAACCTGCCAAGCAGCCGTGGGATGCGTTCTGGGGCCAGCGCTACGCGATGATTCAGGACCCGGACGGCAACCAGGTGGACCTGTTCGCGGCCTCGGGCTGAGGGTCGTCGGCCTGAGGTCCGTCCAGCGCTCGCCGGTCGCGCCAGAGATGCGACGCGTCGGCGTAACCGGCCTCGGCTGCTGCCTGCGCCCGGCTGCGACCGGTCGCCAGCAGCCGATCGGCCTGCCGCAGCCGGAGAACGCGCTGCAGGTGCTTGGCACCGTAGCCGTACCACTGGCCGGCCAACCGCTGCAGCTGCCGGGGCGAATAGCCCGCCCTGGCGGCGGCTTCCCCGATCGGCAAGCCGGAACGCAGATCGGCCGCTACCCGGACCGGACGCTGGTCGACGGCGAGATCGGTCACCGCGGTGGCGGCCAGCTCGACCAAGACAGCGGCCGGACGCTCGGCGGCGGCGAGCGCCTCCCGCCATCGTCGGGCTTGGGCACCGGACAGCGCATCGAGGCCGATCGTGCGGTCGGCCAACTGGTCCGCCGAGGTCCGCAGTAGCTGCGGCAGCACGCCCGGCCAGAACCGCAGTCCGATCAAGGATCCGCTCTGTTCCGGCGAGAAGAGCCGGGCTTGGCTGTCGGCGCCGGCGATCCACAACGTGCCGTCCAGCCAGAGCAGATCCATGCAGCCGTCCGGCACGATGACGCTCGGACCGGCGGCGAAGCTGCTGCGCCAGATCGTGCCGTACGCCGCGGGCGCCGGTCGTTCCTGGTAATACCGCTGAGCCGCCACGGATCCAACCTAGCTCGTCCGGGCCAGAGACGAAGCGTATCGGCGATACGTTGCGATTGACCTTTGTCAATAAGGCTATTCGTACGGCCAGCAATTGCCTACCGGCGTTCGATCGTAGAATCGAACGCATGAGCGAGCAGTGTGCGACCGATGCGGAGTAGCTTGCGGTGGTGGCGGAGTCGCAGGCCAACGTCGCGCGGGAGCGGTTCCGGCAGTTGACGGCGTTGGCCGAGCTGCACGCTCGTAATGTGGCCGGCACGTTGGGCTATCGCAGCCTGGCTGATCTGATCGCGGTGCAGCTGCGGTGTGATCTGGCCGTGGCGCGGCGGTGGGTGCGGGCGGTGGAGCGCTTCGGTGCCCGGCGCAGCCTGACCGGGGAGGCCTTGGAGCCGGTCTTTGCCCATACCGCCTCGGCTGTTGCCGCCGGTGAGGTGAGCCTGGAGCATGCCGCGGTGATCGCCGAGACGGTTGAGGCGATCCCGGAGGCGGAGCGGGCCGGGCACGCCACCGCGGTAGAAACCACCTTGTTGGAGCAGGCCCGCACCCACAACCCGCACACGGTTCGGCTGCTCGGTAAGCGGATTCTGGCTCATCTGGATCCCGACGGACCCAGCCCGGACGAGCGGCGGCTGCAGCAGTGCCATCGGCGGTTCACCCTGAATCGGTTGGAGAACTCGACCGGTCTGCTGGAGGGCCGGTTGTCGCCGACGTGTCAGGCGATCTGGGAGGCCATCCTCACCCCGCTCGCCACTCGTCGTCCCGACGACGCGCTCGGGCCCGGACGACCGCAGCCTGCCGCAACGCTGGCACGACGCGTTCGAGGAAGCAGGCCGCCGACTGCTCGCCGCCGGCGAGCTGCCCGATCACGCCGGTGCCCTGCCAACTCGTCATCACCATGTCGTTGTCGGATCTGGAGCGCCGAGCCGGCCGGGCCACCACCCACCACGGCGGCACCCTGTCCATCGACGAAGCTTTGCGCTTGGCGGCCGACGGCAAGGTGCTCCCGGCCGTACTGAACGATGCCGGCGGCATCCTCGCCTACGGCCGCAGCCGCCGGCTCGCCGCACCCGGCCACGCAAAGCACTGATCGCCCGCGACCGCGGCTGCACCTTCCCCGGCTGCACCCGCTCGGCCGCCCAATCCGAAATCCACCACGCCACCGACTGGGCACACGACGGACACACCGACCTCGACAACCTCGTCCATCGCTAAACCACCCCCATCCAGGTGAACCGGGAAAGGTGTCCTAAGGCAGCTCCAGGGCGCTTCAAAGTTGTCAGCCCAGCCCGCCGTCAACAAGATCATTTTCCGCCATTCTGATGAACTCCACCGGCTGGGCGGCTACCCTTTGGCCGTGCGACGACTGGGAACGTGCGAACAGGTTCCGGTCACGGTCGACCGCATCGAGTGGGTCAACCACCCGCGACGGACGGGCATCCCGCCTGGTCCCCTGCACGACCAGTGGCACTTCGAGATCGACCTCGTCTGTGAAGACCGACAGGTACGCGCTGCAGCGATGGTGCTGACGGACGGGCTCCTCCGCCACACCCGGGGATGGGCCGACCGGCCGTCCACCACCGTCGCCTACCGTGTCACGCTCTTTCCCTTCCATCACGAGCCCAGCGACAAACTTCAGATCAACATCCACGGCATCCGGCTGAATGTCACCTCCGAGACGCTGAAGACTCAGCCGCAGACCGGAGTGCAGCCACTCGTGCAGACCGGCGACCGCCTCACTACCGGTACCGTGATCGACCTGCTCAACTTCACCGAGACTGGGTGGACAGCCCAGATCGCCCTCTTCGTCACCCAAGACACGAAGAACGACCGGACCCGATGGCACGTCCGGCAGCCTTTGAGGTTGCAACCTCCGTACGAGTTCCTCATGACCGGCCGCCGCTCAGGCTGGGTCCGCCCAGCAACGCGTGACTGACCCATAGCGCGGTCCTACCGTTCGCCTTCATAGCCGGCGACTCGGCCCCAGTCGCTCCAAAGGGCGCACGGACGGTCGTCACTGACGGCCTGCTTGAACCAGACCAATCTGGGCAACCTGGCCATCGCCCGCGGCTACCACAACGGATCCGCCAACACCCAGGCACCGAAACAAAATTGGCGCACGGTCATGATCAACGGCGTACCGCACTGGCAACCACCACCCTGGCACCCCGACCGGCGACCCCAACGCAACTACATCCACCACCCCGAACTGTTCACAACGCCACCCGAGTAGTTGCTCAAGGATCACCGGTATTTCGCCGCAGTTGCGGATGGATCAAGTGCCTGCGATCGGGTGACCAGCCATTGCCGATAGGTGTCATGGCGAATCTGGTACGCCGTACCGGTCACCCGTACCAGCCCGGTTCGTACTGCCCACTGGAGGAATTTCGCTGGCCTGGAAGCAAAGATCTTGCGTGTGCGGAAGGCTATGACCGCGCAGCCGTACCGAACGGAAGCCCTCGCGAGGTACATGGGGGCACAGATCGCTGTTAACCCGGTGAGCCAGCCAGCGAACGTGGCGGTCAGCGTGCCTGCTACCAGGCCGCTCACCGCGCCAGGCAGTCCGACGCCCAATCCCACCAGCATTCCAAATACCACCCCGGCGACAACGTCATCACGTATCTCATCGCTGGCATCCTGGGACGTGCGAAAGCGGGCGGGGACCGCTAACAACCCCTCTACCAGACCGGTCAGTGAACCGGCCCACGGCGCTATCAACAAGCCGACCAAGAGTCCTGTACGCGACCCTGCTGTCAGCCCGGTCGCTAGCCCGAACCCCAGTCCCATGAAGAGTCCCCATGTCGATCCGCGCAGTAATCCGGTCACCAACCTGGCACGGAGACTGCCTTTGCGCCGCGTCCGCAAGATTGCTCTCTCCGGTTGCGGTTCCACGCCGCCAGCCAGCCAACCCAAGAAGCCGAATACCAGCATGGAGGCCAGGCCCACCCGCAGACTCCCTGATAGCCAAAACACGAGGCCGCCGCCCGACAGGACCGAGACCACGGTAAGCAGAACCCGATGTAGGCGGCGCGCGGTGGCTCCACCTGCCATCAGCCATAACTGATGCAGCGCAACCTGGTTCCGCGGCTGCCCGTTCTCGTCCTCGCTGAGGTGGCGAGCCAGGGTATGCATCCACTGCTGCACCTCCGCTTCGGTATAACGCCACTCCGTCGCCGGTCCGGGCTGTTGCGCACAGGCGATAGGTACTTGAGCTGCGAACAGCAGATCAGTGATTGCCTCGGTCGACTCGGCCGCTGTCAAAGCTCGCATGGCGGCGGCATCGGCACGCTCGACGTAGGAAAGTGCGAGCGTGAGCATCCAAGGCGTGTCCAACGCACGGGCGAGGACTCCGTTCGGATGGACGTCGATCTCGGCCAAGATCGGCGCTATGGAACGTGCATGCGTCTCCGAAATTTGATCATCCCGGTCGAGCAGGGTCTGTATCCACTCGGCGATCTCATCCGACCGTAGCGCCCGCAGCGCAACGATCTTGCAACCGGAGATCCCGTCATGGGTACCGGCTGCCCGCAAAGCTTCGTACACCGCCGACCTGCAGGTAACCACAATGGGACGGCCGCGCCAGGGCGGCCCGTTCAAACGGGCGATTGCGAGCGCCGCCTGCACCGGGGGCTGTCCAGGCGGGTCCATCTCGTCCAGCCCGTCCAGGACGGGCAGAATCCGGCCATAGTCGATCAGGGCATGCGCGACGCGTTCGGGCACGCCATACTCGGCACTCAACCTGCCTATCAGAAGCGGCTCGAGGCTCGTCTCGGCATTCCAGCCGGCGGCGTTACACCGCACGGGCACCGGCATATCGCTCGTTGTCCGCCCTGCCAGCAGGTCGAGGAGCAGATGCAGGACCAGTACCGTCTTGCCCGCTCCCGGCTCGCCCACCACCAGCAGTCGGCGCGGTGCCTCCAGTTGGGCGTAGAAGGAGGTGACCGATGGCAGGGCTCCGCGGACGGCGCCATCGGGTTCAGCCTCTTCGGCTCGGACCAGGTCGCCGAACCGAACAGGCATCCCCGACCCGTAGGAGACCTGCAACTCATCCAATCTCATCCGCTCGATCCGGCTCACATCCGCCGCCAGTCGAGCCGCGGCAGCATCCAACGCCGTAGGAGATGTGTCAGGCCGGAACTTGCGCCAGAGCCACCCGCCAGCGGGCCGGCCCACGGCGGTCACCAGCGGTTTAGCCAGCGCCGTCTCCATACCTGACATAGCTAGAGTTTGGCAGAGCAGAGGGGCGATCGGGCGATATCAACCGATCTGCGATAGGCGCAGCGACCAGCATGTGCTTTTCGGCGGATTCGCCCATCGCCACTTGGCTATTCGCCGACCCGGCCGTCGATCCGTTCGCGCAGCAGGTCGGCGTGGCCGTTGTGCCGGGCGTACTCCTCGACCATGTGCACCAGCATCATCCGCAGCGAGATCGGCTGGCCGTCGCTGGTGGTGCCGACGAAGTCGAGGTCGGTGTCCCTGGTGAACTGCTCGGCGAAGGCGACCTCCTCCCGCCAGGCTGCCCAGGCCTCGTCGACCACCGCCGGGTCGGCCACCGCGCCGTCGAAGTCCCCGTCCGGCTCGGCCTCGGTCTGATACCGCTTGGGTACGTCCTGGCCGGCGAACCGGCGGCGGAACCAGGAGCGTTCCACCTCCGCCATGTGCCGCAGCAGGCCGAGCAGCGACATGGTGGACGGCTCGATCGCCCGGCGCGCCAACTGCTCGGCGTCCAGGCCGTCGCATTTGAGTTGCAGGGTGAGCCGCTGGGTACGCAGGAACTCGGTCAGCGTGGTGCGCTCGTCCCCGACCAGCGGACCGCCCTCCCGCGGATCCTCGGCGGGGTCAACGAATCTCCAGGCGCGCGGCTGCGGTGTGCTCATGCCGGCCATGCTGCCAGACCGGCCGGATCGGCGGCGATCGAGCGCTCCTGCGGGCGGTGCAGGCCAAACCAGGGCTAGGCTGCTCCTTCTGATGGACGACGATCAGCTATCTGATGAGGCCCCTGTCGGCGCATTACACCATCTGGAGATCTGGGTACCCGATCTCGAGCGAGCCATTGCTAAATGGGGTTGGCTGCTGACTGAGTTGGGCTATCGGCTGTTCCAAGAATGGCCATCCGGACGCAGCTGGCGGCTCGGCGCAACCTATCTCGTGTTCGAGCAGTCACCCGCACTTACCGCCACCGAGCATGACCGCTGCTCGCCCGGTCTGAATCACATTGCCTTCCACGCCGGCAGACCTGACCAAGTCGATGCACTTACCGGAGCGGCACAACTCCATGGCTGGTCGTTGATGTTCCCGGCCGAGCATCCTCACGCCGGCGGTCGCAACCACTATGCCGCTTACCTCGTCAACACCGACGGGTACGAGATCGAGCTTGTGGCTCAGCTGCCGGCGGCCAGATCCGGCGCCACCGCCTGGTCGTAGCGCAGGCTGCTGGAGGCGGGCCCGCGGCCGGCCGAGGCGCGCCGGGCCGACCAGGACACCGGCTGGCCGGTCAGGCCGCGGATCAGCCGGTGCTCCCGTACCACCTGGGTGCCTTCGCGTGGAATCTCCTCCTGGCACAGCGAAAACGCGGTGGCCGTGGCGAGCAGCCGGCCGGCCGGCGTCGGCCACCATCGGGAACCGGTATTCCAGCACGGACGAGGCCAGCTGATAGTGCAGCGCGCCGGCCGGGCTCGCCGGACGCGGCCCCGGGGCAGCACGCCACCTCCGTCGGCGCTGCTGGAGGCATGGGTGTGCCGGTCCAGCGGCATGCCGTCCTGCCCGGTGACCGTAAGCTCCAACGCCCAGGCGAGATTGGCCTTCTCGTCACGGGCGAACTGAACCACCTCGGCGGCCTCGGACACCACCGGCGCGACGGCCGCCGGCCACAGCAGCAGGCCCGGCAACTGAGTATTGCCCGAGTACAGCGAGGTGTTCTCAAAGACGCACCAGTCGGTGCTCGCGGTCGGCGGCACGGTGACCACGTCGCCGGACGTGGTGTGCACGGTGGAAGTCGGTGATCCGGGCCAGCGTCTTGCCTGCCCGCGGAACAGCGGCGCCCGGCTCGTGGTCGACGTCGTACCAGTCGAGTTCGTCCCGGCCAGGCGGTGGCGCGATACCGCCAGGCGTCGCCGCCGGCGCCGACTGGCGGTCCGCAGATCCAACGCCACCACGCCGAGCGGGTCGCTGCCCGGCGGCACCTCGAACACCTCGTCCATCAGCCGCCGCTGTCCACAGTCCCCCTCAGTCACCGCATGGCTGCTTCATGCGTGAGCTGTGAATCTCGGCGCCCACCGGCAGCGTTGTCAAGATCACCGGCGACCGGCGGATCGCCTGCATTTGTAAGGGAGATCTTTGCAGTGACTGACAGTCGGTCCGGTTTAGTGGGAAGGATCCCGCTCGCCGGCCCGGACGTCAGCCAGCCGGGTCAGCTCCCGCTCCACCGCCGTCCGGTGCGGCTCGGACAGCGGCTTGCCGTCGGCGTCGGCGAGGTAGAAGGCGTCCACCACGAACGGGCCGAGCGAGGAGATCCGAGCCGACCGGACGTCCACCCCGCACCGCTCCAGCGCCGCGGTCAGCCGGTGCAGCAGGCCGATGGCGTCCCGGGTCCGCACCTCCAGCACGGTCGCGTCGGTGGCCTCGTCGTCGAACCAGAGCAGCCTCGGCGGCTGGGACGGACCCGACGCGCTCCGGTAGCTCGACTCCTTCGCCCGCAGCCGGCCGGCCAGGTCCAGCGCGCCGGACAGGATCCGGCGCAGCTCACCGGTCAGCAGCGCCGGATCGGGCAACTCGCCGAAGCGCGGGCTGACCGTGAACCGGTTCACCGCCATGCCCGCGACGGTGCGTACCTCGGCGGCCCGGACGTCGAGCGAATGCAGTGCCAGCAGGCCGGCGGCGGCGGACAGCAGTCCCGGCGCATC
>DASUAC010000469.1:0-9586 GCA_035763985.1 Jatrophihabitans sp.
GGGCTGGGTTAGCCTAGGCCGAGGCCGAGCTGTGACCCCGCTTGGCAGCCGTATCGCACCCCACGAAAGCCAGACGCAGCATGGAGGATCGCGTGTCCGACACGCCCAGCAACCCGACGACGGAGCACAACCCGTTCGCCGACTCGGACATCCAGCAGGAGCTGGACTTCTACAGCGGGGTGGAGAGCGGCGCGGCGTTCCGCAGCGGCGCCGACTGGTGGCGCTCGGCGATCTTTTACCAGATCTATCCGCGCAGCTTCGCCGACGGCAACGGCGACGGCGTCGGCGACCTGATCGGGGTCCGGCAGCGGCTGGATTACCTGCAGTTGCTGGGCATCGACGCGATCTGGCTCAGCCCGTTCTATCGCTCGCCGATGGCCGACGGCGGCTACGACGTGGCCGACCCGACCGACGTCGACCCGATGTTCGGCACGCTCGCCGACTTCGACGCGCTGATCACCGAGGCGCACGCCCGCGGCATCAAGATCACCGTCGACATCGTGCCGAACCACTTCTCCGACCAGCATGCCTGGTTTCAGCAGGCGCTGGCCGCGCCGGCCGGCTCGCCGGAACGGGCCCGGTTCATCTTCCGGGACGGCCGGGGCGAGCACGGTGAGCTGCCGCCGAACAACTGGCCGGCCATGTTCGGCGGCCCGGCCTGGCAGCGGGTGCCGGACGGCCAGTGGTACCTGCACCTGTTCGCCCCCGAACAGCCCGACCTGAACTGGGACAACCCAGAGGTGACCGCCGAGTTCGAGCGGATCCTGCGGTTCTGGATGGACCGCGGCGCGGACGGCTTCCGGGTGGACGTGGCGCACTCGCTGGCCAAGCCGGCCGGCCTGCCGGACATGGATCTGACCAACTACAGCGGCCCGAACACCCAGCTGGCTCCCGATCTGCGCTTCGACCAGGACGGGGTGCACGAGCACCTGCGGATGTTCCGCTCGGTGATGGACCGCTACCCGCACCGGATGGCGGTCGGCGAGGCCTGGGTGGCCGACGACGAGCGGCTGGCCCGCTACGTCCGGCCGGACGAGCTGCACCTGACCTTCAACTTCCGGCTGGTCGAGGCCGAGTGGTCGGCCGCGGAGTTCACCCGGGCCATCGACGGCTCGCTGACCGCGATGGCCGAGGTGGGCGCGCCGTGCACCTGGGTGCTGTCCAACCACGACGTGGTGCGGCACGCCACCCGGTACGGCGGCGGCAAGCTCGGCCAGGCCCGGGCCCGGGCGGCCGCGCTGCTCACCCTGTCGCTGCCCGGCGCGGCCTACATCTACAACGGCGAGGAACTCGGGCTGGAGAACGTGGACCTGCCCGACGAGGTGCTGCAGGACCCGACCTGGGAACGCAGCGGGCACACCGAACGCGGCCGGGACGGCGAACGGGTGCCGCTGCCGTGGGGTGGCACCGAGCCGCCGTTCGAGTTCGGCAGCGGCGACTCGTCCTGGCTGCCGATGCCGTACGAGTGGGAGCACTTCACGGTGGAGAAGCAGCTGGCCGACGAGGGCTCCACGCTGTCGCTGTACCGCCGGGCGCTGCAGCTGCGCCGGTCACTGCCGGAGCTGCACGGCTCGGCGTTCTCCTGGCAGCTGGCCCCGGAAGGCTGCCTGGCCTACCGGCGCGGTCCGTCGGTGGTGGTGGCGCTGAACGCCTCGGACGTCCCGGTCGAACTGCCGCCGGGCGACGTGCTGCTGGCGTCCGGGCCGCTGGAGCCGGACAAGCTGCCGGCCAACACCGCGGTCTGGCTGCGCATCTGAGCCCTGCCCGCTCTGGCTTTAGGGTGGCAGCGTGAAGACGCTGGCCGACCGGTTCCGTCGGCATGCCGCGATGATGCCGGCCGGGCTGTACCGGTGCCTGATGTTCGCCTTCGCCGACGACTTCGAAGCCGGCGGCGTGGTGGTCGAGATCTGCCGGGACTGGGCGGACGCGCCGACCTCGGCGATCGTCCAGCTGCGGTTGCTGGGCGGCATCCAGCGGCTGGTGCTGGCCGGACGGGCCCCGCAGCTGGTGCGCTACTACCCCAACCTGGGCGGCGATGCGCCGCCGGAACAGGCCTGGGCCGACTTCGAACCGGTGCTGCGGGCGCATGCCGAGGAGCTGCGGGCGGCGCTGGAGATCGCGCCGCAGACGAACGAGCCGGGCCGGGCGGTGCCGCTGCTGGTGGGCCTGTTCGACGCGGTACGCCGGTCCGGGCTGGCCACGGTCCGGTTGCTGGAGGTCGGCGCCTCGGCGGGGCTGAACCTGCTGGTGGACCGGTTCCGGATCAGCGGCCAGGGCTGGTCGTACGGGCCGGCCGACTCGCCGCTGCGGCTGCCGGACGCGGTGCTGGGCGCGGTCGCACCGGTGGAGTTCCGGCTGGTGAGCCGGCGTGGTTGTGACCTGGCTCCGATCGATGCGCGCTCGGCGGACGGCCGGCTGCGGCTCACCTCGTTCGTCTGGCCGCATGACCTGCACCGCTACCAGCGGCTGCAGGCGGCGCTGGCGATCGCCGCCGACTGCCCGGTGACGGTGGACCGAGCGCCGGCCGGCGAGTGGCTGGCCGGCCAGCTCGCCACGGCGCCCGGCGACGGCGTGCTGACCGCGGTGTGGCATTCCATCACCCGGCAGTACTGGCCGGGCCAGGAGGTCGCCGCGGTGGACGCGGTGCTGGCCGAGGCCGGCCGGCGGATGCCGATCGCCCATATCGCCATGGAGTCTCCGGTGCTGGCCAGCGATCCGGCCAGCGACATGCGCGGCTACCGTCCGCCGCAGCTGACCGTCCGGCTCGCGGTGCCCGGCGGGACGACCGACCGCGAACCGGTGCTGCTGGGCACGGTCGCCGACCACGGCGTGCCGGTGACCCTGCTGGACACGTGACCGGCTACCTGCCGGCCGGCACCCGCTGCGCCTCGGCGGACCGAGCGCCCGCGACCACCATCCGGCGACCGGCGGTGACCGCGGCCAGCACCATGAGCAGGTAGATCACCAGCGCCGCGAAGGACGGCGTCGCGATGGTGTTGCCCGACTGCAGCCCGCCCAGCAGGGCCACGCCGATCGTGGTCCCGGACTGCCGGCCGGCGGTCAGCATGCCGCTGGCCAGTGCGGCTCGGTGGGCCGGCGCGGTCGCCATCACCAGGGTGATCTGCGGAACCGTCGCCAGGCCGAAGCCGAGGCCGATCACGAACAGCCCGGCGCTCATCCCGGCCGGGCCGGAGCCGCCGAACAGCATCAGGATCGCCGCGCCGAGCACCGACAGGGCCAGCGCGATCAGCAGGAGCCGCAGCGCGCCCAGCCGCGCGTTGATCCGGCCGGCGACCAACGGCATGAAGGTGATCGGCAGCGCCGAGGGCAGGAAGCTGATCCCGGTCAGCACCGGCCCGTAGCCGCGTACCTGCTGCAGGAACACGCTGACCACGAACACGAAACCGTAGTAGCCGACGAACAACAGCAGGCCCACCATGATGAATCCGCCGAAGCCCGGTGCCCGCAGCAGGTCGGCCGGCAGCATCGGATGGGCGAAGGTGCGCTGCCGGATCACGAAGGCGGTCAGCGCCGCGACCGCGATGACCAGCGCGGCCACCGGCAGCGGATCGGTCCAGCCGAGCTGGTGGCCCTCGGTCAGCGCCAGCGCGATGCCGCCGAGGAAGCAGGCGGCGAAGATCTGGCCGAGGAAGTCCTGCGGTTCGGCCCGGCCGTCGGTGTCGTCGACCGGCATGTGGCGCGCGGACAGCCAGAGCGCGCCGAGCACCAGCGGCACGTTGATCAAGAAGATGCTGCGCCAGCCGACCGCGCTGACCAGCGCGCCGCCGACGATCGGGCCGAACGCCACCGGGCTGCCGGCGACGGTGGCCCACACCGCGACCGCCTTCGCCCGAGCGGCCGGCTCGGGATAGGCCCGGGTCAGCACCACCAGGCTGGCCGGCACCAGCAGGATCGCCCCGAAGCCCTGCAGGGCCCGCATGGCGATCAGGAACGCACCGTCCGGGGACCCGCCGCAGAGCACCGAGGCGGCGCCGAACACGGTGATGCCGGCCCGGAACATCCGGACCGCGCCGAACCGGCCGACCGCCGTGGCACCGGTGAGGACCAGGCTCGCCAGCACGATCACGTACGCGTCCACCACCAGCTGCATGGTCGCCAGGTTCGCGTGCAGGCTCGCCTTCATCGCCGGGATCGCGACGTTGACGATGGTGATGTCGAGGACGATCATCGCGTAGCCGAGGCAGGCGACCGTCAGCACCCGGGCCGGCCGGACCGAGTCGTTGTTCCGTTCTGTTGCCGGGCTAATCCTCATCGTGGCTAGTCCTCATCGTGGCAGCCGCTCCAGATGCTGACACCGGCCGACCGGGCCGCCCAGCCGATCCGCTCCGCCCGGCGCACGTCGATCGCATCGCCCGGCCCGAGCCGGTAGTCCGCCCCGTCCACCGTGAGGTCGAGCTCCCCCGAGATCAGGTAGACGAAGACGTCCCGGCCGGCCAGCATCAGCGGGCAGCTCCCGGAGTCGCCGGCGGCGGCCCGCACCACCGCGTTCTCCAGTTGCAGCAGCGGATGCGACACCTTCTGCACGCCCGGCTCGGCCGGGATCCGGCTCACTCGGACGTGCGGCCGGCCCTCGTCGGCGAGCACCGACGGGATGCTCACGCCGAGCGCCTCGGTCAGCGCCGCGAGCACCTGCAAGGACGGCAGGTTGACCCCCTTCTCGACCGCGGACAGGTAGGAGACGGAGATGCCGGCCTGCTGCGCCAACGCGGCCAGGGTCAGCGCACGTTGTTTGCGCAGCGCACGCAGCCGCTCGCCGATCCGGACGGCGAGCGAGGCGTCGGTGGCGGCGTTGGTTTTCACGTTGGTTTTCACGAAGCCGCCGTTGCGATCTTCATAGCTCTCGGTCGTCCTGGCGACCAGAACCTCTGAAGATCGCCTAGGGGACGGAACCTCAGACGGCTGCTCACGGTGCTCACAGCAGCGCCGGGGTGACGACCCAGAGGATCTGGGCGGGCTCGGCGGAGGTCACGTGCAGGATGTGGTTCGGGTGCGCGGAGTAGTGGATCATCTCGCCCGGCCCGAGCCGGTAGCTGGTGGCGTCGATGCGCAGCTCGATCTCACCGGCGAGCATGACCAGGAACCGTTCGCCGAAGAAGCTGTAGGAGGTGTCGGCGCCGGACGGGGCGATGGACTCGAGCAGGCCGGTGAAGCTCGGATCCACCGAACGCGCCGAGAGGATCGTGTACGTCTCGAAGCTGGCGGTGGCCACCCGCAGGTGCGCGCTCTCGGCGGCGCGGTGCACGTACACGTGCTCCCGGGCGCCGGCCGGGAAGAACACCGACATGTCCGAACCGAGCACCGCCGCGATGGTCGCCAGCGAACTCAGCGAGGGCACCGTGCCGCCGCGCTCGACGCTGGACAGGTAGCCGTCGCTGAGCCCGGCCCGGTCGGCGAGCTCGGCCAGGGTCAGGCCGCGAGCCTTGCGGAGCAGCCGGAGCTGGCGGCCGACTCGTTCGATGACCTCGTCAACCACCGCACTCGACAGCTTTCAGGCATGGTCCGTAGTCCACATCCTGGCGACACTCGGGCAGCGATGCCGTTAAGGTCATGAACTCGCGTGTTGGCGTTGACAACCGCACAACCCGGTTCCTAGGGTCCTGCTCCACAGGATGACATCCTGCCATGCAGGAATTGCCTTGAACAGTCAATTCCTCCCGATCGGAAAAAAACGTAGCGGCTGTCCATGCCGCTCGCTAGTAGCTGGAGGAGCCCGTGCGGGTTCGTACCCTCGCCGCCTGCGGAGCGGCAATCATCGCCACGGGCGCGCTGGCCGCGTGCGGTGGCGGTAGCAGTAGCTCGAAGTCGGGCTCGACCGGCGACTCGCTGGTGGTGGAGTCCTCGTTCAACCTCAAGACCAGCGATCCGGGCCGGATGTTCGAGCCGACCGGGCTGCTGATCGACCGGGCGATGTACGACACGCTGCTCACCTTCGCCAACGGCGACATGACCAAACCGGTGCCGGATCTGGCCACCTCCTACACCGCCTCGCCGGATGCCAAGACCTACACCTTCACCCTGCGCCAGGACGCGAAGTTTTCCGACGGCACCCCGGTCACCTCGGCCGACGTGGTGTTCTCGCTGAACCGGGTGGCCAACCTCAAGGGCAACCCGTCGTTCCTGCTGGCCGGCCTCACCGCCTCGGCACCCGATCCGCACACCGTCGTGCTCACCAGCGCCACGCCGAACCCGGCCGTCCCGTTCATCGTGCCGAACCCGGCGCTCGGCATCCTGAACTCCAAGGCGGTCAAGGCAGCCGGCGGCACCGACGGCGCGGACGCCGACAAGACCGACAAGGCGGAGTCCGCGCTCAACAGCAAGTCCGAGGGCTCCGGGCCGTACCTCCTGTCCAGCTACAACGCGGCCAGCGAGGTGGTGCTGACCCGCAACCCGACCTACTGGGGGACGAAACCGCACTACGGCAAGATCGTGCTGCGCAACGTCGCGTCCAACGTGCAGAAGCTGGACGTGCTCAAGGGCGAGTCGCAGATCGCGGTCGACCTCTCCCCCGCCCAGGCGCAGGGCATGTCCGGGGTGAACATCGTCAACGGCGCCTCGCCGAACCTGTTCTTCGTCTTCACCAACAACAGCCCGAAGGTCTCCGCCGCGACCAGCAACCCCGACTTCCAGGAGGCGGTCCGGTACGGCCTGGACTACGCCGGCCTGCTGCAACTGGCCGGCACCGGCTCGGTGCAGGCGGCCGGGGTCATCCCGAGCATGTTCCTGGGCAGCCTGCCGGCCTCCGACGCGGTCCAGCGCGACCTGCCCCGGGCCAAGGCGGCGCTGGCCAAGTCCGGGCTGGGGCATCCGACCGTCTCGCTGGCCTACCCCAGCGACCTGCAGGTCAACGGCCTCAACTTCGGCGATCTTGCCGCCCGGATCAAGCAGAACCTCGCCGACGTCGGCATCACGGTGAACCTGGCGCCGGCGCCCACCCAGACCGCGCTGGACAGCTACCGCAACGGCAAGGAGCAACTCGGCCTCTGGTACTGGGGCCCGGACTACCCGGACCCGTCGGACTACCTCGCCTTCCTGCCCGGTCAGACGGTGGGGCTGCGGGCCAACTGGGCCAAGGGCGCCGACCCCGACCTGGAGGCGATGGGCACCCAGGCCCAGGCGACCACCGACAACTCCGCCCGCAAGGACCTCTACCAGCAGATCCAGCGGTCGCTGAACACCGCGAGCCCGTTCATGCCGTTGATCCAGCCGGCCCAGATCCTGGTCAGCGCGAAGTCGTTGACCGGGGTGCACTCCAACGCCCTGTGGGAACTCGATCTCAGTGACGTCAGCTGATTCACCGGTGACCCCCGGGGTCGCCGAGCCGGGCATCGTCCCGGCCGGCGACCCCGGTCCGGCCGAGGTGACGGCCGATCGGGGCAGGCATGCCGACCTGGTCCGCTTCCTGGGCCGGCGGGTCGGCATCGGGGCGATCCTGGTCGTCGGCACCACGCTGGTCGCGTTCCTGCTCACCCAGCTGGTGCCAGGTGATCCGGCGGCGGCGAACCTGGGCCAGCGGGCGATCAGCGACCCGGCCGCGGTGCAGGCCTTCCGGCAGCAGAACGGCCTGGACAAGCCGTTGCCGGTGCAGTACGCGATCTACCTCGGCCACCTGCTGCGCGGCAATCTCGGCACCTCCCAGCAGAGCCACCGGCCGGTCAGCACCGACCTGTCCGAGTACGTGCCGGCCACCGTCGAACTCGCGCTGTTCGCGATCGTGATCAGCCTGCTGCTCGGGGTGGTGTTCGGCGTGCTGGCCGCGGTCACCCGGGACCGCTGGCCCGACCAGGTGCTGCGGGTGGTCAGCCTGGCCGGCGTGTCGATGCCCACCTTCTGGATCGCTCTGGTCGCGTTCTACGTGGTGTTCTTCAAGTTGGGCTGGGTGCCCGGGGGTGGCCGGCTGGAGCCGGGGCAGGCACCGCCCGGGCACATCACCGGGCTCTACACGGTGGACGCCGCGCTGCACGGGCAGTGGGACCTGCTCGGTTCGGTCCTGCAACACCTGGTGCTCCCCGGCCTGGTGCTCGCCGTGTACACGATCGGCATGCTGCTGCGGTTCACCCGGGCCTCGGTGCTGGAGGTGCTGGGCAACGACTACGTCCGGGCCGCTCGCGCCAAGGGCCTGCCGGAGTGGCTGGTGATCCGCCGGCACGTGCTCCGGCCCGCGCTGGTCGGCATCATCACGGTCGCCGGTGTCGCGTTCGGCAGCCTGCTCTCGGGCACCGTGCTGGTCGAGAACATCTACTCCTGGCCGGGCATCGGCCAGTACGCCTTCCGCAGCGCGACGAACCTGGATCTGCCGGCGATCATGGGGGTCAGCCTGGTGGTGGCGATCGTCTACATCGCGCTGAACATCGCCGTCGACGTCCTCTACGGCGTCATCGATCCCCGAATCCGGCTGTCATGACCGCCGTTCTGGCCGATCGCGCGGCGCGCCGGGCCGAGCGCAGCGCCGCCCGCTCGCCGTGGCGGCAGCCGCTGGCCGTCATCGGGCTGGCGGTGGTGCTGGCCTGGCTGGTGGTCGCGATCTTCGCGCCGCTGCTCGCCCCGCAGGACCCGATCGCGCAGCAGAACCCGCTGTTCGTGCACCCGGGTGCCCAGCACTGGTTCGGCACCGACGAACTGGGCCGCGACGTGCTGTCCCGGGTGCTCTACGGCGCCCGGATCTCGATGCCGCTGGCGGCGCTGCTGGTGACCGCGTCGATGATCATCGGCGGCGTGCTCGGCGGCATCGCCGGCCTGCTCGGCGGCAAGGTGGACGCGATCGTCATGCGGCTGGCCGACCTGGTCTTCGCCTTCCCCGGGATCATCCTGGCGATGGCGGTCACCGCGGCCCTCGGCCCGCAGCTGCGCAACGCGGTGATCGCGGTGGTCGTGGTGTCCTGGCCGGCCTACGCGCGACTGGTACGCGGTCTGGTGCTCTCGGCCCGGACCAGCCACTACGTGCTGTCCAGCCGGCTGCTCGGCGCCTCCTCGCTGCGTACCTTGTTCGTCGACATCCGGCCCAACGTCGCCGGGCCGGTGCTGGTGATGGCCGCGCTGGACATGGGCAACGCCATCCTGCTGCTGTCCGGGCTGTCCTTCCTCGGCCTGGGCGCCCAGCCGCCGACCGCCGAGTGGGGCGCGATGGTCGCGGCCGGCGCGGTGAACTTCGACAAGTGGTGGATCAGCCTGTTCCCCGGCCTGGCGATCCTGACCGTCGTACTGGCCTTCAACTTCGTCGGCGACACCCTGCGCGACGCGCTCGATCCGCGCACCGCCCGAGCGATCCGGACCTGATGCGATGAGTGAGCATCGCAGCGAGCGTCAGCGAGCGAGGAGCGGAGCGAATCCCCGCGATGAGCGCTCGCGCGAAGAGCGGGAGCACCAGTGAGTTTGCTGGAGATAACGGACCTGACCGTCACGCTGCCCACCCGGCGGGGCAGGCGCACCGCGGTCGACCAGGTCTCGTTCGCCATCGAGCGCGGCGCGATCCTGGGCCTGGCCGGTGAGAGCGGCAGCGGCAAGACCATGACCGCGATGGCCGTGCTCGGCCTGCTGCCGGACACCGCCAAGGTCGAGGGCTCGATCC
>DASUAC010000470.1:0-4087 GCA_035763985.1 Jatrophihabitans sp.
GTTCGGGCTGCGGGCCGCGATCGCGTTCGGCTGTGCGCTGGTGTTCGCCGTGCTGGCGGCGTTGGTTCGTACGGCGGCCGGCCCCGTGGCCCGGTTGGATCGGCGGACGGACGACCTGCTGCACGGCTATGCGCTGCGCCATTCCGGGTTCACCTCGCTGATGCGGCTGGTCTCCGACATCGGCACCAGCCTCGCCTGGTTGATCATCCTGGCGCCGGTGGTGGCCTGGCTGCTGATGCGCAGGCTGCCGAAGCTGGCCGCCTTCGTGGCCGTCACCGCGGTCGGCAGCGTGCTGCTGAACAATCTGATCAAGCTGCTGGTCGGGCGGGCCCGTCCGCACCTGACCGACCCGGTAGCGGTGGCGGCGGGCAATTCGTTCCCGAGTGGGCACAGCCAGGCGGCGATCGTCGGTTACGCGATCCTGGTCGCGGTGTTCCTGCCTGCGGTGCCGCGCGGCCGGCGCGGCTGGCTGGTTGCACCGGCCGTGGTCATGGTGCTGCTCATCGGCTTCTCCAGGATCGCGCTGGGCGTGCACTACCTGTCCGACGTGGTGGGCGCCTACCTGATCGGCACGGTCTGGTTCATCGGCATGGCGAGCGCGTTCGGCACCTGGCGCCGGGACGAGGGCAAGCCGGCGCCGACGGTGACCGAGGGCCTGGAGCCGGAGCAGGGTGACCGGCTGACGCCGTGACCGCGACGGTTAGACTGGCGGCAGACCCCTCGCGTGGCGCTCATCTTGTGAACCTCCCCAGGGCCGGAAGGCAGCAAGGATAAGCAAGCTCTGGCGGGTACGCGGGGGGTCCTTCGCTGCCCGGGCCGGCTGGTGTCCGCGACGCAGCGTCCTGCCGGCGGCTGTAGTCGCCGATGGCCGGCGAGGTTGTCGCGGGCGCGGACTATGGTGATCGGCGTGGCATTGGCGCTCTATCGCAAGTATCGGTCGGCGAGCTTCGCCGAGGTGATCGGCCAGGAGCACGTCACCGCTCCGTTGATGCAGGCGCTGTCGGCCGGCCGGATCAACCACGCCTACCTGTTCTCCGGGCCACGCGGCTGCGGCAAGACCTCCAGCGCCCGGATCCTGGCGCGCTCGCTGAACTGCGAGCAGGGGCCTACGCCGAGCCCGTGCGGTGTCTGCGGGTCCTGTCAGGATCTGGCGCCGAACGGGCCGGGCTCGATCGACGTCATCGAGATCGACGCGGCCAGCCACGGCGGCGTGGACGATGCCCGGGACCTGCGTGAGCGGGCCTACTACGCCCCGGTGCGGGACCGGTACAAGGTCTACATCATCGACGAGGCGCACATGGTCACCACGCAGGGCTTCAACGCCCTGCTCAAGCTGGTCGAGGAACCGCCCGAGTTCCTGATCTTCATCTTCGCCACCACCGAGCCGGACAAGGTGCTGCAGACCATCCGGTCGCGGACCCACCACTACCCGTTCCGGCTTATCCCGCCGTCGGCGTTGCGTGCCCACCTGGAACGGATCTGCGCCGACGAGGGCGCCGTGGTGGAGCCGGCGGTGTTCCCGCTGGTGGTACGGGCCGGGGCCGGCTCAGCCCGCGATTCGCTTTCGGTGCTCGACCAGTTGCTGGCCGGTGCCGGTCCGGACGGGGTCAGCTACGCCAGCGCGGTCGGGCTGCTCGGGGTCACCGACGCCACCCTGCTGGACGACATGACTGACGCGCTGGCGGCCGGCGACGCGGCGGCGGTGTACTCGACGATCGACCGGGTGGTCGAGGCCGGCCATGATCCGCGCCGGTTCGCGGCCGACCTGCTGGAGCGGTTCCGCGACCTGATGGTGCTGGATGCGGTGCCGGACGCGGTGGATCGCGGCATGATCGACTACCCCGGCGACCAGGCCGAGCGGATGGCCGACCAGGCGCGCCGGATCGGCCTGGCCACCCTGGTCCGGTACGCCGACATCACCCACACCACGCTGACCGACATGCGCGGGACGACCTCGCCCCGGTTGATGCTGGAGTTGCTGTCCGCGCGGATGCTGCTGCCCGACGCTGCCGGCGATGCGGCCGCGCTGCTGCAGCGGATCGAGCGGCTGGAGCGACGGCAGGGCATGGTCGAGCCGGCCACCGGCACGGATGCCGCCCCCGTCCGGGCTCGGACCAGGCCGGCCGGCTCGGCGGCAAGTGCCTCGAGCGGCCCGGCAAGTGCCTCGGCCGGGACGACGGCAAGTGCCTCGACCGGGGTGGCTGGGTCCGCGTCCGCCGCCTCGGCCAAGCCCGCTTCGGACACTTCGGCCAAGCCCGCTTCGGACGCCTCGGTCAAGCCCGCTTCGGACGCCTCGGCCCGGCCTGCCCCGGACGAGGAGCCGACTGCGGCCGGGACAGCCGATCCGCGGGCATCGGCTGCCGCGCCGGCCGCATCCCCGGCGACGCCGGCCCCACCGGTGCCCGCCGCCGAGCCCGTTGGCCAAAGCCCTGCCGCCGAGCCCGTCGGCCAAGGCTCCACTCAGCCCGTCGGCCAAGGCCCCACTCAGGCCGGTCAGCCGGCCGGCGCGCCGGACTCTGCGGCCTTGCGCCGGCTCTGGCCCGAGGTGCTGGACCAGGTGCGTGCCCGCAGCAGGCGGACCCGGGCGCTGCTCGACAATGCCTCGGTCGCCGCGGTGGACGGCTCGGTGATCCGGCTGTCCGCCAGCTCCGCGCCGATCGCCAAGATGATCGGCGACGAGAGCAATCTTTCGGTGCTGCGGGATTCGCTGGCCGCCGTGGTGGGCGGTGGCTGGACGGTGGAGATCACGACCGAGGGCGGCCAGCCGTCCGGACGCGCCGCGGCGCCCAGCCCTGCGGCGCCGGTGCCCGCCGAGCAGCCGCCGGTGGACGAGGCCGACGAGGTGGACGAGGAGACCGACGCGGTGAGCGATCCCGGCGGGACGGGCGGCGACGCCGAGGCGGCGGCCATGGCGCTGCTGCAGAACGGCCTCGGCGCGCGGCCGATCGAACAGTCCTGACGTTCGGGTGCGAGCCTCTGAAGCCATGCGGATCTGCTTCGTCTGCACCGGCAACATCTGCCGCTCGCCCACCGCCGAGGTGGTGTTCCGGCAGTTGCTGACCGACGCCGGCCTGGCTCAGCGCGCGCTGGTGAACAGTGCCGGCACCGGGCCGTGGCACGCCGGCAACGACATGGATCCGCGAGCCCGGCAGGCGCTGCTGGCCCGTGGTTACCGGCCCGCACCGCACCTCGCCCGGCAGTTCCTGGCCGGCGACTTCGACCGGTACGACCTGGTGCTGGCCATCGACTCCGGGCACCTGGCCCGGCTCGGCCGGATGGCGCTGACCGCGGCCGATCCGGCCGGCGCGGTTGCCTCACTGAGCCTGCTCCGCAGCTATGACCCGGCGGCGGTGTCGGCCGGTGAACTGGACGTCCCGGATCCGTATTACGACGATGAGCGTGGCTTCGACCTGGTGCTGGATCAGGTGGAGCGGGCCTGCGCCGGGCTGCTGTCCGCATTGCTGCCTCGGCTGGCGCAGAGTTCGGTCCACTGAGCCGAAACTGACGGTGGGTGCGGATAGGCTGACGGGTGCGCCGGCCGACCCGCCGGACGGCGCATGTCAGACCGATCCCATCGTCGAGGAGTTCCAGGTGAGACCAGGCGGCCAGCCGAACATGCAGCAGCTGATGAAGCAGGCGCAGAAGATGCAGCAGCAACTGCAGTCGGCGCAGGCCGAGTTGGCCGACGCCCGGATCGAGGGCTCGGCCGGCGGCGGCCTGGTTTCGGCAACGGTGTCCGGCAACGGCGAACTGATCTCGCTCACCATCAGCCCACAGGCGGTCGACCCGGAGGACGTGGAGACGCTGCAGGACTTGGTGGTGGCAGCGATACGGGATGCCACTCGTCGGGCCGGCGAGGTCGCCGCGGACAAGATGGGCCCGCTCACCGGCGGTCTGTCGGGTATGGGGATCCCCGGCCTGTGATGCGTCCATGATCTACGAAGGCGCGGTGCAGGACCTGATCGACGAGCTGGGCAGGCTCCCCGGCATCGGACCGAAGAGCGCGCAGCGGATCGCGTTCCATCTGCTCGCCACCGATACCGTGGACGTGGAGCGGCTGGCCAGCACCCTGCGCCGGGTCAAGGCC
>DASUAC010000471.1:0-12500 GCA_035763985.1 Jatrophihabitans sp.
GGCCAGCCGCTCGGCTCGCGCACCCTGACCGATGCCAAGACCGGCCGTCGGCATCCGGTGCTCGTCGCCGGCACCGTCCCGGCGCCCGGCTTCGTGCCGGCCGGCTACAGCCAGCCGGTCCTGAGCTGGGACGAGAGCTCGCCGGACCTGGTCACCCGCAGCTACTCCGGCCCGAACGACCAGAGCCTGCTGATCGAGCGGCGGCCGCTGCCCGACCAGCCGCTGTACGACGAGCACGTGCTGACGCACGGCACCGTGCTGGGCCGGTCCGCCCGGGTCGCCCAGACCGGCAACTTCAGCGACAACGTCTGCGCGATCTGGTCCGATCCGCAGCATGTCTGGTGGGTCTGCTCGAACGGCCAGCCCACCGCCGCACTCAGCCCGGCGACGCTGCTGCGGATCGGCAACAGCCTGCACTGAGTAAGTGTGTGCCGGCGACCCTGATCTGGCGGTCAAGGCTCGTTCGGCGCGCCTTCCGCGAACCGGTGAACCCTGGGACAATCCCGGTCATCCGCCGAGAGGGAGGAATCCCGTCATGCCCCCGCTGCGCCGACTGACAGCCCTCATCACTTCGCTCGCCCTGCTGACGGCGCTTGCCTCAGCCACCGCCGGGGCGAGCACCGCCGACACCTCGACCGGCCCGACCCCGGGCCCGTGCCAGTACACGCCCACCCCTGACGACCCGGCGGTACGTCCGGTGTCGCTGCCACCGGACCCCACGCCCACCCCCGACCACGGCAAGGTGGTGGTCACCCTCGTCACCAACCGCGGGCTCATCCCGCTGCAGCTGGACCGGGCCGAGGCGCCGTGCACGGTGCAGAGCTTCCTGCACCTGCTGGTATCCGGTTTCTACAACGACACCAGCTGCCACCGGCTGACCACCTACCCGACACTGTCGGTGCTGCAGTGCGGGGATCCGAGCGGCACCGGGGAAGGCGGCCCGGGCTATCAGTTCCGCGACGAGCTGCCGACCAACCTGCCGGTCTGGCCGGGCGATCCGGCCGACAGCCCGCGGCGGGTCTACGCCCGCGGCACGCTGGCGATGGCCAACGCCGGCCCGGACACCAACGGCAGCCAGTTCTTCCTTACCTACAAGGACTCGCGGCTGCGGCCCAACTACACCATCTTCGGACGGATCCTGCCGGTCGGGCTGCGCACGCTCGACCTGATCGCGGCCGGCGGCGTCGATCCGGCCGATCCGGGCGCGCCGTTGGACGGCTTGCCGGCGCTGAGCACCCACATCTCGGTGGGCTACCCGAACGGGAACAACGCCTGACCCAGCGGGCCGGTCGCCCCTGAGAATTCTCAGCCGTACCCAACGGAACCGTCCCGGCACGGGTAGATAAAGCGTGCACACACTTTCCGGCCCGGCGTTACGCGATCCAGGGCCCGGTACCGACGCACGCAGCTTCAGCACCTGGCTGCAACCGCACTGGCCGGGCATGGCGTGGCTGGCGCGCCGCTCCGCCGACGAGTCGGACTGGGAGGACGTGCTGCAAGAGGCGTTGAGCGCTGCCTGGCGCAAGCGCGGCCAGTTCGACGGGGCACGCGGCAGCGCCCGGAACTGGCTGCTGGCCATCGTGGCCGACCAGTGCGCCAAGAACCGGCGCCGGCTCCGCCCGGTGCTGCTGGCCGAACCGGCGCAACGTCCGGCAGTTGACGCCGACCGCACCGAGCAGGTCGATGTCGATGCTGCGCTGGCCAAGCTCACCGATCGGCAGCGACTGGCGGTCAACCTGCGCTACTTCCTCGAACTACCGGTCGCCGACGTCGCCCAGGTGCTCGGTTGCAGCGAGGGCACCGCCAAATCGACCTTGTCCGACGCGCGACGCCAGTTGCGGAAGCTACTCGGGGAGGATTACCGATGAGCGTCGACTACCACGACCCGTCGCTGGACAGCTTGCTGGCCGAGCACGCACGCCGGTCGCTGGCCGAGTTCACTCCGCCCGGGCTGGACGGCATGCTGACCGCCGCGCTCGATGCCGGCCGGTCCCGCCGGCGCTGGGTCTGGCCGGCGGTGGCCGCGGTTCTGCTGCTCGCCATCCCGCTGGTCACCGTGCTGCTGGTCCGGCACGGCCGGACCGACGGGCAGCCGGCGCAGCCGGCGCATTCGGTGCATCCGGTGCCGAATACCACGCTGGTTTCTCTCGGCCCGGTGCCCTGGACGGACCCGATATGGACCGGGCATTCCATCTGGTTCTACACCCCGGTTCCGCCGTCCCAGTACTGCAAAGGCGTAGCGAGCATCCACGGCGAGGTCACGGAGGTCGGCGCGGCATCGGTAACCATCGTGGCGAGCGTGTACAGCGATCTGGATCCGGCCGCGATGACCGAGACGCAGAAGCAGTTCTGCAGGAGCCACAGTTCGGGAACCCCGGCAGGGATCGCTATGGAGGGCTCCGTCGAACTGCCCGAGCCGTTGAACGGGCGGTCCGCCTTCGATGGCACGGCCCACCTCGCCCACAAGGTTAGCGATGCCCGCATGATCACGAGCATTCCTGCGCTGCCACCGGTTTTTCACGACAACGCCTACTTCGGTGACACCGACCAGAAATTCGTCGGTCACGATTGGGTGCTCGATGACCTGCGGGATGACGTCACGCTCAGCGCCGTCCCGATCGACTCCCCCCTGGGCTCCAGCCGGCTCCACCAGGGCAAGCCGAGCACTATCGGACTGGTGAACGGCCAGCCGACCAGGCTGGGCCCGGGTGAGCACCTCATCGCCTGGGCGAAAGGCGGCTACGTGTACCAGATCCAGGAGACATCGTCAGGCGGTGACTACCACCGTTTCAGCATGGCGCAGTTGTTGGATCTGGCCCGCAGCGTGCCCTGAGTCGAAGCTACGTGCGCGGCCGCCAGACCACCAGCGCGGTGGACGGATCGGCGAAGCCGCGGCGCAGCGGCACCGGCACGATGTCGCCGGCCGCACCGGCCGCGAACACCCGGCGCGGCGGCGGCGCCGGACGGGAACTGCGGGCCCGTTCGGCCTCCAGTTCGGCCAGCCGGGCGCGCAGCGCGTGCACCTGGTTCTCCAGTTCCAGGATTCGCTTGATGCCGGCCAGGTTCATGCCCTCCTGCTGGGACAGCCGCTGCACCTCGCGCAGCTGGGCGATGTCCCGGGCGGAGTAGCGCCGGCCCCGGCCGGCCGTGCGCTGCGGCGAGACCAGGCCGAGGCGGTCGTACTGGCGCAGCGTCTGCGGATGCATGCCGGCCAGCTCGGCGGCCACCGAGATCACGAACACCGCAGCCGAATCGGCCAGCGGTTCGGTCATCGCAACCTCCTCTACGACCTACGACTGCCGGGCCTGCTACGACTGCCGGGCCTGGGCGAACAGGCCGACCCGCGGGTTGTCCTCGGCGGTCGCCGCGGCGTAGGCCTCGACGGCCTCCTTCGCCGCGCCGTCCAACTTCTGCGGCACCGCCACCGAGATGGTGACGAGCAGATCGCCGGTGCTGCCGTCCTTGCGCCGGACCCCCTTGCCCTTGACCCGCAAGGTACGGCCGGCCGGCGTGCCGGGCGGCAGCTTCAGCGTGACGCCGGTGCCGTCGAAGGTCGGCACCTCGATCTGGGCGCCGAGCGCGGCCTCCGGGAAGGTGACCGGCACCGTCACGGTGAGGTTGTCGCCGTCCCGGGCGAACAGCGGATGCGGTTCGACGGTCACCGTGAGGATCAGGTCGCCGTTGCCGCCCGGGCCGGGATTGCCCTTGCCGCGCAGCCGGATCTTCTGGCCGTTGCGGACGCCCGGGGGGACCCGGGTGGTGACCGTGGAGCCGTCCTCCCGGCGCAGCGTCACGGTGTCGCCCTCCACCGCCTGCCGGAAGCTCAGCGCGGTGGAGGCCTCGACGTCGCGTCCCATCGGCGACCCGGCGCCGTAGCCGGTACCGGTGCTGAAGCCGCCGGCGCCGCCGTTGCTGAACAGGCCGGACAGCAGATCCTCGACGCTGACATTGGCGCCGCCGGCGTAATTGCGGCCGGACTGCCGGGAGAAGAAGCCGGAGAACACGTCGTCGGAGAAGCCACCGGACGCGCCGGAGCCGGCGGTGAACCGCGCGCCGCCCCGGGTCATCGCCCGGACCGCGTCGTACTCCCGGCGCTGCGTCGAGTCGGACAGCACCGAGTAGGCCTCGCTGACCTCCTTGAACCGCTGCTCGGCGGCGGCGTCACCCGGGTTCTTGTCCGGGTGCAGGTCCTTGGCCAGCTTGCGGTAGGACTTCTTGATCTCCGACTCCGAGGCATCGGAGGCGACGCCCAGGGACTTGTAGAAGTCCTTGTCGAACCAGTCCTGATTCGCCACGGCGGGAGCCCCCTCCTTTCTCGTATCTGGTTCGGATTGCTGCTCGATCTACTGCGGGTCGGCCACCGACACCCGGGCCGGCCGGATCACCCGGTCACCGATCCGGTAGCCGGGCTGCAGCACGCCCACCACGGTGGTGGTGTCGGTGCCCTCGGCCAGTTCCTCCTCGACGTGCATCAATGCATCGTGCACCTCGGGGTCGAAGGCCGCACCGGGTTCGCCGAACCGCTGCACCCCGTACTTGGCCAGGATGGATTCCAGCTTCTCGGCGATGCTGGCGAACGGGCCGGACTCCAGGTCGCCGTGCTGGCGGGCCAGGTGGATGTCGTCCAGCACCGGCAGCAGGCTCTCCACCACCGAGGCGATGGTGAGCTCACGGGCCAGCGAGCGATCCCGTTCCACCCGCTTGCGGTAGTTGGCGTACTCGGCCTGCAGCCGCTGCAGATCGCTCAGCCGCTCGGCGGCCAGCCGCTCGTTCGGGTCGACGGCCGGGGCCGCCTCACCGGACTCGGCGGCCTCAGCCGGTGCCGGCTCGCCGGCCGCCGGGTCGGCGTCCGGCTGCGGGACGACCGGGGTTCCGTCCGGGCTGATCTTTCGCTTGTTGGCAAAGGTGAAGCCGGGGCTCGGCCGCTCCTCGGAGGAGGAGCGGCCGGCACCGCTGTGCTCGGATTCCATCTACTTACTTTTCCTCTTCGATGACCTCGGCGTCGACCACATCGTCCGAGCCCGCCGACTCTCCGGTGGTTCCGGCCGTCTCGCCGCTGTCCGCGCCGGCATCGGCCGACGCCTGGGCGTACATCGCGGACGCGACCTTGCTGGAAACCTCGGCCAGCGCGGTGGTCTTGTCCTTGATCGCCTCGTTGCTGGCGCCCGAGTCGGCCAGCGTGCTCTTCAGCTCGGCCAGCGCGCTCTCCAACTCGGTCTTGGACTCGGCCGGGATCTTCTCGCCGTTGTCGGAGATCAGCTTCTCGGTCTGGTAGACCAGCTGCTCGCCGCTGTTGCGGATCTCGGCGGCCTCCCGCCGGGCCTTGTCCTCGGCGGCGTGCGCCTCGGCGTCGGCCATCATCCGGTCGATCTCCTCCTTGGACAGGCTGGAACCGCCGGTGATGGTCATCCCCTGCTGGTTACCGGTCGCCTGGTCCTTGGCCGAGACGTGCACGATGCCGTTGGCGTCGATGTCGAAGGTGACCTCGATCTGCGGCACGTTGCGCGGCGCCGGCGGGATGCCGGTCAGCTCGAACATGCCGAGCTTCTTGTTGTACGCCGCGATCTCCCGCTCGCCCTGGTAGACCTGGATCTGCACGCTGGACTGGTTGTCCTCGGCGGTGGTGAAGATCTCCGAGCGCTTGGTCGGGATGGTGGTGTTGCGCTCGATCAGCTTGGTCATGATGCCGCCCTTGACCTCGATGCCCAGCGACAGCGGGGTCACGTCCAGCAGTAGGACGTCCTTGACCTCGCCCTTGAGCACCCCGGCCTGCAGCGCCGCGCCGACCGCTACCACCTCGTCGGGGTTGACGCCCTTGTTCGGCTCCTTGCCGCCGGTGAGCTGCTTGACCAGGTCGACCACGGCCGGCATCCGGGTGGAACCGCCCACCAGCACCACGTGGTCGATCTTGTCGAGGGAGATGCCGGCGTCCCGGATGACGTTCTGGAACGGCACCTTGGTGCGCTCGAGCAGGTCGGCGGTGATCCGCTGGAACTCCGCCCGGCTCAGCTGCTCGTCCAGGAACAGCGGGTTCTTCTCCGCGTCCACGGGGATGTCGGGCAGGTTGATCGAGGTCTGCTGGGAGGCGGACAGCTCGATCTTGGCCTTCTCGGCCGCCTCGCGCAGCCGCTGCATGGCCATCTTGTCCTTGGTCAGGTCGATGCCGTGCGCGGCCTTGAACTTGTCGACCAGCCAGTCGATGACCTTCTGGTCCCAGTCGTCGCCGCCGAGGTGGTTGTCGCCGTTGGTGGCCTTGACCTCGATCACGCCGTCGCCGATCTCCAGCAGCGAGACGTCGAAGGTGCCGCCACCGAGGTCGAAGACCAGGATGGTCTGCTCCTTCTCGCCCTTGTCCAGGCCGTACGCGAGCGCCGCCGCGGTCGGCTCGTTGACGATCCGCAGCACGTTCATCCCGGCGATCTGGCCGGCCTCCTTGGTGGCCTGCCGCTGGGCGTCGTTGAAGTAGGCCGGCACGGTGATCACCGCGTCGGTGATGGTCTCGCCCAGGTAGGCCTCGGCATCCCGCTTCAGCTTCTGCAGGACGCGGGCGCTGATCTCCTGCGCGGTGTACTTCTTGTCGTCGATGGCGATGGTCCAGTCGGTGCCCATGTGCCGCTTGACCGACCGGATCGTCCGGTCGACGTTGGTGACGGCCTGGCGCTTGGCGACCTCGCCGACCAGAACCTCTCCGTTCTTGGCGAACGCCACGACGGATGGCGTCGTGCGCGATCCCTCAGCGTTCGCGATGACCTCCGGCTCGCCACCCGTCAGGACGGAGACGACGGAGTTGGTGGTGCCCAGGTCAATACCGACCGCGCGTGCCATGTGTGCTCCTCAGGTTCAGCGTGTGGTTCGAGAGCGGAATCCGTCCCCGATGGTGCCGTCTGGATCCGGCTTCTGTCAAAAGAACTGAGTCACCTACGCTCAAGTTCCCTCGCTGCGGGTGATGCCGCTCACATGCCGCCGGCTGCCAGAATCGTCGGATGCGGATCGTCCGGGCCGGCCAGGCGGACTGGCAGCTGGTACGCGCGGCGCGGCTGCGGTCGCTGGCGGCCGACCCGTCCGCGTTCGGCTCGACCCTGCAGCGGGAGCTGGCCTTCACCGACGCGGAGTGGCAGGACCGGCTGCGCACCGCCACCTGGTTCCTGGCGCTGCCCGACCCGGCGGCTGACCCGCCGCCCGACCCGCCGCCCGGGCAGCCAGCTGACCCGACGCCCGACCCGGCGGCCGATCCGGCGGACCCGGCGGACCCGGTCGGGGTGACGCTGATCCGGCCGCTCACGGGCGAGAACGCCGACTTCGAGATCAACGCCATGTGGGTGGCGCCCGAGCTGCGCGGGCAGCGGATCGGTGAGGCCCTGCTGGGCGCCGCGCTGGCCGGCGCCACCGAGGCCGGCGCCCGTACCGTCCGGCTCTGGGTGACGGTCGGCAACACCGGCGCGGCCGCGCTCTACACCCGGTACGGCTTCAAGCCCACCGGACGCTCCGGGCCGCTGCACAGCGACGGGCAGCTGACCTGCGCGGAGTACCTGCTGGCCGTCGGCTGAGGCTCGGCAGGTCCCCGGCTGCCGGAGTAGGCCCGGCTATGGTTCACGCATGCAGGTTCAGCTCAGGCACAATCCGTCCTTCACCGTGGCCCGCTGCCTGCTCGCGGGCGGCGAGCCGATGCGGGTCGAGGGTGGCGCGATGATCGCGCACAGCGCCGGCGTCCAGTTGCAGGCCAAGGCCGAGGGCGGCGTCCTGCAGGGCCTCAAACGGGCCACCCTGGGTGGCGGCTCGTTCTTCGTCACCACCTACACCGCCCCGCCGGAGGGCGGCTGGGTGGACGTGGCCGGGGTGCTGCCGGGCGACGTCACGTACCTGCCGATCACGCCGGACCGGCCGTTCTACATCACCCGCGGCAGCTGGATCGCCAACTCGCACGGCGTGCAGATCGACACCCAGTGGGGCGGCCAGGGCCAACCTGTTCGGCGGCGAGGGCGGCTTCGGCTTCCGCGCGTCCGGTGAGGGCGTGGCGCTCGTCAACGTCTACGGCGCCATCGACTACCTGGACCTGCAGCCGGGCGAGGTGGTCACCGTGGACACCGGGCACGTGGTGGCCTACGACCTGCACATCCAGTTCCGGATGCGCCGGGCGGTGGCCGGCCGCAGCGTGCAGAGCCTGAAGACCGGCGAAGGCTGGGTGTTCGACTTCGCCGGCCCGGGCCGGGTGCTGCTGCAGACCCGCAACCCCGAGGCGTTCGCCGAGTGGGTCTCCCGGTTGGTGCCGGGCAACAACCCGCGCGAGGGCATCGGCGGCTCGGCCGGCGACATCATCGGCGGCCTGTTCCGCGGCTAGCCGGGGTTCCCCTTCGGAGAGTGGCGGAATTCGGCCGCCAGATCGCCGAATCCCTCCACTCTCCGAGTCACTCGAGGCGTCCGGCTATCGGTAGATGGTGACGAAGTCGCTGAGGGTGTTGCCGTTGGGCCAGGCATCGTGGCAGACGCCGTCACTGGTGCGGTAGGACCGGTTGGTGACGGTGCGAAGGATCGTGCCCGCCATGCCGTGGCCGTCCCAGGAACGCCGGATGCCGTCATAACCGAAGTACGGGGTGTAGTAGCTCTCGGTGCCGGTGCAACCAGCCCCGGTGTAGTGGCTGATGTAGGCCGCCTGGACCGGCGTGCACGATGCCTCACCGCAGGACGAGTCGGTACCGCCGGCGGCGAACGCGGCGACGCCGTTCGGGGTGCCCAGCCCGGTCGGGCCGTCCCAGCCGGTGCCTGCGGTGCACAGCGGCGCGCCGCAGGTGCCGTTGGAGCCGCTGGTGACGTCGTTGAGGTTGCCGGTGTGCGCATACGGGTAGGCGTTCGGGATGTCAGACGCGCCCGGCGTGCCGGCCAGCGCGTACACGCTGGCGACGATCGGCGAGGCCGCGGAGGTGCCGCCGTAGACCATCCAGCCGGAGCCGCCGTAGCTCTGGTAGACGGCAACGCCGGTGGCGGGGTCGGCGACGGCGGAGACGTCGGCTTCGGCGCGGCGGCTGCAGCCGGTGCTGATGCCGGACTGGAAGGCCGGCTTGGCCACGTCCTGCGAGCAGCCTGAGCCGGTGCCCTCGGTGTAGCTGAACGTGTTCCACACCGTCTCGCTCCAGCCGCGGCTGTTGGCGGCGGTCGTCAAGGAGGTGCCCCCGACCGCGGTGACGTAGGCGGAGGTGGCCGGGTACGAGCCGCCGTCGTAGTCGTTGTCGCCGGTGCTGGCGGTGATGGCCACCCCGGGGTGGTGGAAGTAGCTGGAGTCGTAGCTGTTCTCGCTGCCGCTCTCGCCAGCGCCGTAGCTGTTGGAGACGAACTTCGCCCCGAGGCTGACCGCGGTGTTCACCGCGGTGCCCAGGTCGGAGAGGTAGGCGCTGTTCGCCTCGACCAGCAGGATGTGGCAGTTCGGGCAGACGGCCGAGACCATGTCCACGTCCAGTGAGATCTCGCCGGCCCAGCTGGTATTGGCGGCGGGCAGCGGCGAGGTGGCACCGCTCTGGTTGACCTTCCGGAAGCAACCGTTGGCCGTGGTGCAGGCCGGCAGGCCGTACTGGCTGCGGTAGGTGGTCAGGTCCGATTCGGCGTTCGGGTCGTCGTAGGCGTCGACGATGGCCACGGTCTGGCCGCTGCCGGCGGTGCTGGACGGCAACGCGTAGGCCGACTGCAGGCTGGCTGGTCCGTAGCCGCTGGGGGTGACGTCCGGGCTGACCGAGCCGGAGACGACACCGGCGGGCTCGTCCGGGTTGACCTGGCGGATCGCCATGCATGCCGCATAGCCCCGCTTGGGCGTACCGCACAGGCGTTGCGTCCGGTGCGGGCTGGCGGAGGTCGCGGTCGAGGTGTGTGTCGCAGCCGTCGCGGTGCCGCCGGTGACGGCCGAGGTCAATCCGACTGCGACCGAGACCGCCAGGCCGGCAATCAGGACGGCGCGACGCGAGGCAACGGGCATCTGCAATTCCTCTCGAAGGAGGGTGGCTCGTCCCGGCCGCGGCGATCCGCCCTTACATAGGCCGATAAAGCTATCAATACGGATTAGACCGGTCAATGGTGCATATTCCGCGAGCCGTGGGCGCCCGCGATTCGAACGCTCTGCGGAGGCAAGCCAGCCCGCCCGGACCACCAGCCCGCGCGGCTACTTCAACCTGGACTGGATCACCCTGCTGGTCATGGTCGGGGTAACCGTCATCGGCGTCGTGCTCTTCCTGCTGGCACATCCGGACCGGTACGTCCGGCGGCACCTGCGCGACACCGCCGAACCGTCCGGCGCCCTGCTGGCCGAGCACCAGCCGGCGGACTGATCCCCTTACGAGCCTTGCGAGAACCGGTTGCGGGGCTGGAAGCGCCGCACCTCCTGCGGCCAGCCGCAGGCCACCGCGATCCGTCCCGCCCACAGCCGCGCCGCGTCCTCGTCCGGCACCTCGAGGACGGCGAAGCCGCCGAGGTGTTCCTTGGTCTCGACGAACGGGCCGTCGCTGAACAGCGGCGTGCCGCTCGAGGCATCGACGCTGAACACCGGGGCATCGTCGTCCAGGCCGCCGGTGAAGATGAGCACCCCGGCATCCCGCATCTCTGCCAGCAGCGGTTGCAGGCCCCTGGACTTCGCGCGCAGCTCCTCGATCGTGTGCTCGGGCACCCACTGGGCGTTGAAGGCGACGAGGTACTCAGCCATGTCTGCTCCCTAGCTCCGGTGGCACCCGCGGCCACCGTTCACCTTGTCTACGAACGGCGACGGCCGGATCCGACACAGAGCGTACGCAGTCCCGGCAGGCCGGCCCTACTTCAACTGGGACGAGCTGAGGCCGAGCAGCCGGCGGGCCACGATCAGCTGCTGGATCTGCTGGGTGCCCTCGAAGATGTCGAGGATCTTGGCGTCCCGGGCCCACTTCTCCAGCAGTTCCCGCTCGGCGTAGCCGGTGGCCCCGGCCAGCTGGACGCAGCGCAGCGTGATCGCGGTGGCCGTCCGGCCGGCCTTGGCCTTGGCCATCGAGGCCTGCAGCGAGTTCGGCCGGTTGTTGTCGGCCAGCCAGGCCGACTCGAGGGTGGTCAGGTAGGCCGCCTCCCAATCCGCCTCCAGCTGCAGGAAGGTCGCCGCCGCGGCCGGCTGACCCAGCGCCGGGGTGTCGTAGTCGATCTCGATGCCGGACGCGGCGAGCAGCCGGCGGGTCTCGTCGAGCGCCGCCTTCGCCACCCCGAGCGCCATCGCGGCGACCAGCGGCCGGGTGCTGTCGAAGGTCTGCATGGCGCCGGCGAAGCCCCGCTCGGCCTCGATGTCCGGCTTGCCCAGCAGGTTCGCCGCCGGTACCCGGCAGTCGGCGAACCGGATCGCGGCGGTGTCGGAGGCCCGGATGCCGAGCTTGCGCTCCAGCCGTTCCACCGTCATGCCCGGCGTGCCCCTGGGCACCACGAACGACTTGATCGCCGCCCGGCCGCGTGACCGGTCCAGGCTGGCCCAGACCACCACCGCGTCGGCGCGCTGGCCGGCGGTGACGAAGATCTTCTCGCCGTTGATGAGGTAATCGTCGCCGTCGCGGACGGCGGTGGTCCGGATCGCGGCGGAGTCCGAGCCGCAGCCGGGCTCGGTGATCGCCATCGCCGCCCAGGTGCCGGCGAAGCGTTCCTGTTGCTCGGGAGTGCCGATCGCGGCGATGGCCGCGTTGCCCAGGCCCTGCCGCGGCATGGACAGCACCAGCGCCACGTCGCCCCAGGACACCTCCAGCACCGAGAGCACGGTGGCCAGGTTGGTGCCGTTCCGGTTGGTGCTGCTGCCGGCCGCCTCGCGGCGCACGCCGTTCGCGCCGGCGTCCGCGGTGCCGGAGTCGTTCAGGCCGTCCACCACCGCGGCCAGCATGTCCAGCTCGACCGGGTAGTCGTGCTCGGCCAGGTCGTACTTGCGGGCGTTGCGGCGCAGCACCTGCACCGCCACGTCGTGGCTCTGCTTGACCAGCCCGCGCAGCTTGCCGGGCACCTCGAGGTTGATGGTCACCGGTTCACCTGCTTCTTCGCGCGAACGCTCATCGGGAGCTCACTCGCCTCAGCTTCGCTGCTCATATCAGCACCGCGCCCTCCATCAGGCCGGCCGCCCGCAGGTCGCGGTACCACCGCTCCACCGGATGCTCCTTGACGTAGCCGTGGCCGCCGAGCAGCTGCACCCCGGTGCTGCCGATCGTCATGCCGTGCTCGCCGGCCAGCGTCCGGGCCAGCGTCGCCTCCCGGCCGAACGGCAGGCCCTGTTCGGCCCGGCTGGCCGCCCGGTAGGCGGCCAGCCGGATCCCCTCCAGCTCGATCGCCACGTCGGCCACCGCGAACGCCACCGACTGCCGCGCGCTGATCGGCTCACCGAACGCCTGCCGCGAATTGACATACGGGATCAGGTAATCCAGCACCGCCTGGGCGGTGCCGGCCGCCAGCGCGGCCCAGGCCACCCGGCTGAGCCGGACGCACTCGGCGTACTGCTCGCCGCCGGCCAGCAGCGCGTCCGCCTGCACCCG